>DATCKV010000171.1:0-10100 GCA_036564285.1 Limnochordales bacterium | reverse complement strand
GGGATCGAGCCACGCCATCCGGGAGCCGCTGCGGGCGAAGGGGCTGCCGTCGGCGCTGCGGTCGGCCCACTCCGGGTGGGCGGCCAGCAGGGGGCTGGTCTCCCCGTGGACCGAGGCCCCCAGCATCCACATCCAGGCGTGCACCGCCAGGCCCCGGGCCCGGGCCTCCTCCACCACCACCCGCAGGGGATCCTCGCCCCACGTGGCGAAGCGGCCGTCCTGGTACGGCCCGGGGTAGAGGGTGTAGCCCCGGTAGAGGCTCTCCACGAAGATCGCGTTGAAGCCCGCCGCGGCCAGCTGCTCCATGAGGCGCGCCACGCCCGGCCGGGCGCCGAGGCGGCTCAGGTACCCGTTGTCGATCCAGATCCCCCGCAGCTCCCAGGGACGCCCGGAGGCGGGCGGTGCGGCCCGCACCTCCGGGGCCGCGGCCGCGGCGGCCACGGCCAGGGCGACGGCGGCGCAAAGAAGCGGTCTCCTGCTCAAGGCGAGCGACCTCCCTCGGGGGCCCGGAGCCGGCCATGCTGCCGCCGACCCCAATTGGCCGCCGGCGTTTGACACCCCTTCCCGGCCCCCCGAGAATAGACGGGGGTGATCCCATGCCCGCCCGAACCGTGGAGGTGCCCGAGCCGCCCGCACTGGCCGACCGGGTCGCGGTCGACCCGGACCGCACCGCCCTCATCGTGGTCGACATGCAAAACGACTTCTGCCGCCCGGAGGGCCGCCTCTTCGTGCCGGGCGCCCCCGACACCATCCCGGCCATCCAGCGGCTGCTGGCCACCGCTCGCCAGCACCACATGCCCGTCTTCTTCACCCAGGACTGGCACGGGCCCGGCGACCCCGAGTTCGCCATCTGGGGGGAGCACGCGCTGGCGGGCAGCTGGGGGGCCCAGATCGTCGACGAGCTGGCGCCCCTGCCCACCGAGCGGATCATCCAGAAGGTGCGCTACGACGCCTTCTACGGCACCAGCCTGGACCACGAGCTGCGGCTGGCCGGCGCCGACACCCTCATCATCTGCGGCACCGTGGCCAACATCTGCGTGCACTACACCGCGGCCAGCGCGGCCCTGCGCTGGTACAAGGTCGTGATGCCCGTGGACGCCATCTCGGCGCTGACCCCCTTCGACATGGAGGCGGCCCTGCGGCAGGTGGCCTTTCTGTTCAAGGGCCTGCTGACCCGGGCCGACGCCATCGTGGCTCAGGCGTCGTCGTGAGACACGGCCGGCCCTGTCCGGCACGCCCGCGGAAGGTGGAGGAGATGGATCGGCTGCAGCCCGGGGAGGCCTCCGGCCCGCTGGAGCAGCGGGTGGAGCGCTGGCTGGAGCGCCACGCCCGGGACCTGGTGGAGCAGACGGCGGCCCTGGTGCGGATCCCCTCGGTGGAGGGGCCCCCGGAGCCCGGGCACCCCTTCGGGCGGGAGGTGGGCCAGGCGCTGGCCTACGTGGCCGGGCTCGCCCGCAGCCTGGGGCTGGAGACGCTGGACGTGGACGGCTACGCCATCCATGCCCACTGGGGGCCCTCCGAGCCGCTGGTGGGCGTGCTGGGGCACGTGGACGTGGTGCCGGCCGGCTCGGGGTGGAGCGTGCCGCCCTTCGGAGGGGTGGTGCGAGACGGGCGGGTCTGGGGCCGGGGGGCGCTGGACGACAAGGGGCCGACGGTGGCGGCCCTCTTCGCCGCGGCCGCCCTGGCCGCGGCGGGGGCGCCGGTGCGGCGCGGCATCCGCCTCATCGTGGGCGGCGACGAGGAGACGGGCTTCCAGTGCCTGCGCCACTACTTCGCCCGCCAGCCCCGGCCCGAGGTGGCCTTCGCGCCCGACGCGCTCTTCCCGGTGGTCTTCGCCGAGAAGGGCATCCTCAACCTGACCGTCGCGCTGCCGGCGGGCTCCGCGGTGCTGGCCCGCCTGGCCGGCGGCAGCCGGCCCAACGTGGTGCCCGACACCGCCGAAGCCGAGCTGGTCTTCCCGTCGGCCGGGCAGGCAGGGGCGTGGCAGGAGCGGCTGGCGCGCGCGGCGCGCGGCCGGCGGGCGCAGCTGGCGGCTCGGGCGGCGGGCGAGCGGGTGACCCTCAGCAGCCAGGGCGTGGCCACCCACGGCAGCACCCCCGAGAAGGGCGTCAACGCGGCCGCCGAGCTGCTGGCCTGGCTGGTCGAGGCCGACGAGGGGCAGGGGGTGCTCGATCCCGGGGGATCCCTGGCCTTCCTGGCCCGGGCGGGCTCGGGCCTGCACGGGGAGGGCCTGGGCATCTTCACGCGGGACGACGTCTCCGGGGTGCTGACCTGCAACCTGGGCGTGTTGAGCCTGCGGGAGCAGGAGCTGGTGGCCACCTTCGACATCCGCTACCCCGTCAGCCTGGGGCGGGCCGACGGCCTGGTGGCCCGGGTGGAGCAGGCGCTGCGGGCCCAGGGCGGCCGGGTGGTGGCCGTGAGCGACGACCCGCCGCACCACGTGCCCGAGGACTCGTGGCTGGTGCGCACCCTCCTGGAGGTCTACCGGCGGGAGACAGGCGGCGACCTGCCGCCCCTGGCCATCGGCGGGGGCACCTACGCGCGCCTCTTGCCCCAGGCGGTGGCCTTCGGCCCGGTGGAACCCATGTCGGGCGCGGTCCCCCACGAGAAAGACGAGCACATCGAGGTGAGCCGGCTCCAGCAGCTGGCGCGCATCTACGCGGCTGCCCTCTGGGAACTGGCCCGCTGAGCGGGCACGGCCGCCGCCGGAGCCAGGGCCCTTCGGGCGGCAGCCGCGGCCGCGACCACCAGCGCGGCCGCCCGCACCTGCAGCACCACCTCCCCCCGCGCCTCCAGGCCCGGCCGGCCGTAGGCGGGGCGCACCGCGATCCGGGGCGGGGCCGAGCCGGGGCCCAGCACGCGCGCCAGGCGGGCCAGGGCTGCCGAGGCCGCCGCCCGGGCCGCGGCAGCGCCCAGCGCGGCCGTGGCCGCGTCGGAGGTGCCCACCCGGATGGCGACCCAGAGGCGGGTGACCCGCAGGCGGCCCCTGAGCGCGGCGGCGAAGGCGCTGGCCGCCGCCCGCCTCCACCGGCTCCCCGGGCGCGCCCTGGGGCCGCGCGGCGGCCGAGCGCGCCGGTCGGGCTCGGCCGGGGTGCGCCGGGTCGGCAGCCTCCGCTCCAGCGCCAGGCCCGCCAGCGGCACGGGACCCAGCGCCGGCACCACCCGCACCTGGCCGGCCGCCCGCCCGCCCACGAACGGCGGGGCCACGCGCGCCGCGCCGCGCAGGTGCAGGTGGACCGCGGCGTACTGAAGGTGGGCGCGCACCGCCAGGTGGCCGCTGCGCCTCAGGGTCGCCCGCCAGCGCACCGTCAGCCGGACGGGCAGCAGCGCGCCGGCCAGCTGCACCAGCAGCCCGGCCGCGGCAGCGATCCAGAGAGGGGCGAGCTCCATGCCGGGTCGCGGGGCAGCCGCCCCGTCCCATCAGGCGGTGCCGGCCGGGCGGGCGTCGACCCGCTGCGGCATGCGCCGGTCCGGGGCCGCGTCGGCCGGCGGGGCGGCCGAAGAAGCCTCACGGGCGAGGCCCACGACCCGGATGGCGGCAGGGACCATCTCCAGGGTGGCGGGGGTGGTGGCCACGATCTCGCCGTCGGCCTGGACGGCCAGGGGTCGCTCGGCCTCGATGCGCACCCGGCGCGCGTCGTACACCTCGACGAGGGGATGCTCGACGTGGCGTCCCGAGAAGACCTTGGGCAGCGTGGTCAGCACGCCTGCCCTGGAGAGGTCGCCGGCCACCACCACCCGGAAGATCCCGTCGTCCATCCGGGCGCCCGGGCAGATGCGCATGCCGCCCGCGTATCCGGCCCCGTTGCCCACCGCCACCAGCAGCACGCGCCGCTCCAGGACTCGTCCGTCCAGCTCGACGCGCACCGCGGCGTTGCGGTACCGGCTCAGCACCCACAGGGCCGAGATGAGGTACGTCAGAGGGCCCGGCACGAACTTGGGCAGTCGGTTCGCCTGGCGCGCCACCTCGGCGTCGAAGCCGACGCCGGCCACGTTGGCGAAGTAGTGGCCGTCCACCACCCCCACGTCCGCGGCCGCCGCCGGCCCGCCGGCGAGCAGGGCCGCCAGCGCGCCCGGGTCGGTGGGGATCCCCGCGTTGCGGGCGAAGTCGTTGCCCGAGCCGGCCGGCACCACGCCGAAGGCCACCCGCTGCCGCAGCGGGGCCGACAGGGCCATGAGGCCGTTGAGGGCCTCGTGCACGGTGCCGTCGCCGCCCACGGCCACGATGCGGGCGTAGCCCTCCAGGCCGGCCCGTTCGGCCAGCTCCCGGGCATGGCCCGGACCTCGAGTGTGCCAGACGATGCAGCGCACGCCCGCCACCCGATCCAGCACCGCCCGCAGGCGGGCGAAGACCCGCAGCGAGCGGCCGTGGCCGGCCACGGGATTGACGATGAAGAGGAGTTCGTTCACGGGCGGCCCTCCGTCCCCCCTGGGTAAGGATGTCCCCCAGCAGCCCCCGGTCAAACGCCCTGGAGATTCACCGCCGCCGCGCTCTCCTCCTGGCCGCGCACCCGGGCGGCCTTCGCCGCCGGATGATTGCCCGAGGCCGGGCGCGTCAGGGGCTGGCGGGCTCCGCCCCGCGCGCGGTTGACCCGGCGGCGGGCCGGGGCTATAATGCCCGCGAAGGTCAAAAAAGGTCAAATCCCACCGGGCGGCTCGACGCCGGCGGCGGAGCCGCCCTGCCGGAGCGACGCCGTCGCGACCCGGCGGGCGCGAGGGCTACCCGGATGGAAGGAGGGTCGACGAGATGCGGGACGAGGGCCTGCTGGACGCCTTCTCCGAAGCGGTGACCCGGGCCGTGAGGCGGGTGGCCCCCGCGGTGGTGCGCATCGCCACCCGGGGCGACGACGCTCCCTTCTATGGGCTGTGGCCCTCCCGCCGGGAGGGCATCGGCTCCGGCGTCATCGTCTCCCCGTCTGGCCTGGTAGTGACCAACCACCACGTGACGGCGGGCGCGAGCCGCCTGTTCGCCACGCTGCGGGACGGGCGCACCCTGCCCGCCGACCGGGTGGGCGAGGATCCCGCGCACGACCTCGCGCTGGTGCGCCTTCCCGCCGACGGCCTCCCTGCCGCCGAACTGGGCGACTCGGACGCCCTGGAGGTGGGCCAGCTGGTCATCGCCATCGGCAACCCCCTGGGCCTGGAGGCCACGGTGACCACGGGCGTGGTCAGCGCCCGGGGCCGCACCCTGCGGACTCCCTACGGCCTCATGTCGGGCCTGATCCAGACCGACGCCTCCATCAACCCCGGCAACTCGGGCGGCCCCCTGGTGGACTCCCGGGGCCGGGTGGTGGGCATCAACACCGCGGTCATCGCGGGCGCCCAGGGCATCGGCTTCGCCGTGCCGGTCTCCGCCGTGCGGGACCTCCTGGCCCGCTACAGCCGCACCGGCGAGGCGCACCCGGGCTGGCTGGGCATCCACGGGGTGGACCAGTGGCTCGACGCCCCTGCCGGCGACCGGCCGGGGCGCCTGGCGGTGCTGGTGCTGCAGGTGGCCCCCGGCAGCCCGGCCGAGCGGGCGGGTCTCCAGCCCCTGGACGTCATCACCGGCGTGGACGGGCAGCCGGTGGAGGGGATCGAGGGGCTGCGGCGGGCGCTGGCGCACCGCGCCGCGGGCGAGCGGGTCGTGGTCGAGCTGCGCCGGGGCGAGCGGACCCTGCAGGTGCCCATGGTGCTGGGGCGGTACGGCGAGGTGCGGCCTGGTCGATGAGCGGCCCGCAGCGGCCCCGGCTTTACACCCGCCGCGGCGACGCCGGCGAGACCGGGCTGCTGGGCCCGCGCCGGGTGCGCAAGGACCACCCCCGGGTGGAGGCCTGCGGCGCGCTGGATGAGCTGAGCGCGCACCTGGGCTGGGCCCGGGCCGAGTGCTCGGCCGTGCCGGCCCTGGCCGAGGTGGCGGCCGTGCTGGAGCGGGTCCAGCACCGGCTGCTGGACGTGGGGGCCGAGCTGGCCCTGGACCCGGCGCAGCCGTCGCCTCCCCCCGTGCCCAGGGTGGGCGCGGCCGAGGTCGCCTGGATGGAGTCGGAGATCGACCGCCACCAGGCCCGGCTGCCTCCCCTGACCGCCTTCATCCTGCCGGGCGGGAGCCGGGCCGCCGCCGCCCTTCACGTGGCCCGCACCGTGGCGCGGCGGGCCGAACGGCGGGTGGTGGCCCTGAGCGGCGGGGAGCCGGTGCGGGCCGAGGTGCTGGCCTTCCTCAACCGGCTGTCGGACCTGCTCTTCGTGCTGGCCCGGCTGGCCAACCACCTGCAGGGCGAGCCCGAGGTCCGCTGGCAACCCGGCCGTCCGCCCGAGCCGGGCGGGCCGCGGCAGGAATAGACCGGTCCCACTCGAACTGAAGCCGACGTTTGCCCGAGAAGGGGCGCGCCGCGCCCGCGCGGCGGGGGAGGACGGAGCAGGGTTGGACGCATCCGACGTGAAGCGGGTCGTCATCGTCGGCAACGGGGTGGCCGGCACCCTGGCCGCCGAGGCCGTCAAACGTCAGGGTGGCGCCTCCATCTCCGTGACCGTGGTGGCCCAGGAGCCCTACCCTCTTTACAACCGGGTCGCGCTGCCCCGGTTGCTGCGGGGGGAGATCCCCGAGAGCAAGGTCTTCATGCGGGATCCCCAGCACCACACCCGCGCGGGCTACGAGCTGCTCCTCGCCACCCGGGCCGAGCGGGTCGATCCCCGGGAACGGGTCGTCTACACCTCCGACGACCGCGCCCTCCCGTACGACCGACTCCTCATCGCCACCGGCGGCCGGCCCAACGCCCTCCAGGTGCCCGGCACCGAGGGCAACCCCCGGGGCATCGTCTACTTCCAGACCCTGGACGACACCCGGGCCATCCTCGAACTGATCCGGGGCGCCCGCCGGGCCGTCACCGTGGGCGGCAGCTTCATCGCCTACGAGCTGACGGAGGGGCTGCGGCGCCGCGGGCTCGAGGTGGTCTGGCTCATGCGCGGGCCCTACTTCCTGCGGCGCATCCTGGACGAGGCCGGCGGCCGCCTGGTGGACGCCATCGCGCGGGCCCACGGGGTCGAGGTGATCCACGGCGAGGAGGTGGCCCGGGTGCTGGTGCGGGGCGGGGCGGTGGCGGGGGTGGAGACCACCGCAGGCCGCACCATCGAGGCGGACGTGGTGGCGTGCGGCCTCGGGCTGACCCTCAACACCGACTGGCTGGAAGGCTCCGGGGTGCAGGTGCGCCGGGGCGTCGTCACCGACGCCTACCTGGAGACCAGCGTGCCGGGCATCTACGCTGCAGGCGACGTGGCGGAGTTCTTCGACGGCTTCATCGACCGTCACCACACCATGGGCACGTGGGACAACGCCTCCACCCACGGACGCGTTGCGGCGGCCAATATGCTGGGCGCCCGCGAGCCCTACCTGGAGGTGCCCAGCTACACCAGCACCCTGTTCGACTCCACCCTGTACGTGCTGGGCATGACCACCGAGGTGGACCCGAGCCTGGAGACCGTCTCGCAGCTGGACGAGGCGAAGGGCAACTACCGGCGGCTCTTCTTCCAGGGCGAGCGCCTGGTGGGGGCGGTCATGATAGGGGAGCGGGCCGGCCGGCGCACCCTGAAGCAGATGATCCGGGAGAAGACGCCGGTGCCGCCCGCCGAGCGCCGGGCGCTGCTGGAGGTCCAGTAGGAGCCGGGCCCGGACCCGACCGTCGGAGGTGCGCGGCGGGGGGCTGCCTCATCACGTCCCGGGAGGTGTCGGTCGGTGGCGGACCAGGAGACGGGCGTCCGCGCCCTGGACCTCGTCGTGCTGGGAGGGGGCCCCGGCGGGTACGTCGCGGCCATCCGGGCCGCCCAGCTGGGGATGCGGGTGGCGCTGGTGGAGAAGGACCGCCTGGGAGGGGTCTGCCTCAACCGCGGCTGCATCCCCACCAAGGCCATGGTCAAGACCGCCGAGGCGCTGACCCTGCTGCGGCGGGCCGAGCAGCTGGGGGTGCGCACGGGCGACGTGGCCCTCGACTACGGCGCCGTGGTGCGCCGCCGCCAGCAGGTGGTGGAGACCCTGGTGCGGGGCGTGGAGCAGCTGATGCGGGCCAACCGCATCGAGGTGCTGGCGGGGGAGGGCCGGGTCGCCCCCGACGGTCGGGTCGAGGTGGCCCTGGCGGGCGGCGGCACCACCGTGGTGACGGCGCCCCGGCTCATCCTGGCCACGGGTTCGCAGCCCGTGCGGCTGCCCATCCCCGGGACCGAGCTGCCCGGGGTCGTCGACAGCGACGGGCTGCTGGCGCTGGAGGCGCTGCCGCCGCGCCTGGTGGTCATCGGCGCCGGCATCGTGGGGTGCGAGTTCGCCAGCATCTTCCGGGCGTTCGGCTCGGAGGTGAGCCTGCTGGAGCTGCTGCCGGCCGTGCTCCCCGTGGCCGACGGGGAGATCTCCCGCCGGCTGGCGCTGAGCCTGCGGCGCGCCGGGATCCGGCTCTTCACGGGGGCCCGGGTGGAGGCCATCGAGGCGGTGGGGCCCGACGGGCCCTGGGGCCCCGTCAAGCGGGTGCGCTTCACCGACGCGGCCAACCAGACCTCCTACGCCGAGGGCGAGGTGGTGCTGGTCTCGGTGGGGCGGCGCCCGGCCTTCACCGGCTTCCGGCCCGACGAGCTGGGCCTGGAGCTGGTGCGGGGGGCCATCAAGGTGGACGAGCAGATGCAGACGAGCCGGCCGGGCTTCTACGCCATCGGAGACGTCAACGGGCTGGCCCAGCTGGCCCACGCGGCCTCCGCGCAGGGGATCGTGGCGGCGCAGCACGCGGCGGGGCGGCCCGGGCGGCCGTGGGGTACGTCACCCGTGCCGTCGGCCGTCTTCACCTTGCCCGAGGTGGCCTGGGTGGGGCTGACGGAGGAGCAGGCCCGCGCCCAGGGTCTGGAGGTGCAGGTGGGGCGCTTCACCTACGGCGCCCTGGGCCGCGCCCACGTGGAGATGGAGACCGACGGGTTCGTCAAGATCCTGGCCCGGGCTCAGCCGCCGGGTCGGGGGGAGGTGGTCGGCCTGCACATCCTCGGGCGCGGCGCCACCGAGCTGGTGCACGAGGGCGTGCTGGCCATGCGCTTCGGCGCCACCGCGGAGGAGCTGGCCGAGGCCATCCACGCGCACCCGACCCTGTCCGAGGCGGTGGCGGAGGCCGCGCACGCCCTGACCGGCCACCCCATCCACATGGCGCGGGCCTGAGGCGCGGCCGCGCCTCAGCGGGAGGCGTCGGGGCGGCGGGGGCGCGAGGCGCGGCGCAGCACGTCGCTGGGGATGCGCCGGCGCCCGGCGTAGCCGTCGTCGAGGCCGTGGTAGTACTGCACCGACGGCTCGCCCAGCTTCCAGCAGAGCAGCACGTCCTGCCCGAAGAGGCGGGCCGGGAAGTCGACCAGGCCGACCTCCAGGTGCTTGATCTGGCAGCCGTGGCCGTGGATCTCGTCGATGATGGCCTTCATGCGCTCCACCGCGTGCTCCAGCCGGGCGGTGGCGCGGGCGTGGTCCACGGCCATGATCCACTCGCCGTCGGGCCCCCGCCCCACGGCCTCGCAGAGCTCGATCTCCCGGTGAGCGGCCTGGCTCTCCCGGTAGAGCTGCCGGAGCTCCGTCATGGCCTCGGTCAGGTAGGGCAGGAGCGCGTTGGCTTCGGCCACGGTGAACAGGCGGCGGGCCGCCACCGGGTCATCGCTCCTCTCCGGTCTTTCCTGGACAATTGTACGGTGGGCCTCCCCTGCCAACAAGGGAATGGGCCCCAGGCCGCCGGACGGGAGGAAGGCCCGGGGCCTTCCAGAATCCCTCCACCATGCTCAACTTTCGCCGCCTCCTCCGGGGCCTGGCGGGCCTGGTGCCCCGGCCCCGGCCTGCCTGGCTGTGGGTCTCGCTGGTGCTGGCATCCCTGGCGGCCGCGCCGCCTGTGGCCACGCGGGCCGAGGAGCCCTGGCTCACCCTCTCCACGCCCCGGGTGCGGGTCCACTTCCACCCCGGCTACGAGACCGCGGCCATCGCCGCCGCACGGGCAGCGGAAGAGGCCATCGACCGGCTGGCCTCTGCCCTGGGCCACGAGCCCCAGGGCCCCGTCCACATCGCCCTCATGGACGTCGCCGACCTGGCCAACGGCTTCACCGACGTCCTGTACTACGGGCGC
>DATCKV010000170.1:0-4391 GCA_036564285.1 Limnochordales bacterium | reverse complement strand
GAGGAGGCCCAGATGCGCCCGTCGGAGGTGATGACGTCGATGCGGCGCACCATGGGCTCGCCCTGCAGGTGCTGGAGGATCTCGCCGATCTCGTCGGGGTTGTTGCGGATCATGGAGAGGCGCAGGCCGTGGTAGATGGTGGAGGCCAGGGTCTGGGCGGCCAGCTCCACCTGGCGCAGGCCCGCCGCCCGCTGCAGGCGCACCAGCGCCAGGGCCGAAGCGGCCCCCACCCCCAGCACCACCAGCACCACCGCCGCCAGGATCTTCTCCCTCAGCCGCACCGGCCGCGCCCCCAGGGGTGGGGTTCGGGAGGAGGGGCGCCCTACCCTGCGCGGCGCGAAGAAGCCCGGCCACCAGGCCGGGCTTCTCATGGCTGGCTCCTGCTTCGCGCCCGGTCAGCGGGCCAGCCCCGCCGACCGGGCCCCCTTCTTGCGGTGCGCCCGCTCAGAAGCTGCGGCGCGGGCCCCGGCGCTCGCCGCCGGCCGGTCGGCTGCCGCGGCCGCCCTCGGGCCGGGCCTGCGCCTCGTTGACCGTCAGCGGACGGCCGTTGAGCTCGTAGCCGTTGAGGGCCTCGATGACGGCTGCCGCTGCCTCGTCGGCCACCTCCACGAAGCCGAAGCCCCGGGAGCGCCCCGTGTCCCGGTCGGTGATGACCCGGGCCGAGATCACCTCCGCGTGCTCCGACACCAGGCGGGCCAGGTCGTCGCTGGTCACCGACCAGGGCAGGTTACCGAAGAAGAGGGTCTTGGCCATAAACACTCGATCTCCCCTTGCCGGAATCCGGTCCCTCTCCACCGGATCCTGGAAGTAATCGCCTGAGGTTGCACGGGACCGGAGCCTGCAAGGGCACCTGCCGGGGCAACACTCCGCGATCCGACTCCACTATAGGGCGGCGCCCGCCCGAATGCAATAGCTCACGGCAGTCGCGCCGGAGCCCGAGGGCCCGAGCCGCCACGAGATCGCCCGAGCCCTGACGAGCTGCCCATGTAAGATGCAGGAAATTCAGCATCCCGTCGGGTGCGCTGGCACCGCGCGATGCCTTGCAGGGGCAACCGGTATCCCATACGCTGAAGCGTGAGTCCCGAGCGGGGCTCGAGGAGGTTGCAGCAGGTGGCCATCGAGCTGAAGCGCTACGAGCACAACCCCATCGTCACGCCCGCCGACGTCCCTCCTTCCAGCCCGGAGCTGGAGGTCATCGGCACGTTCAACGCTGGTGCGGCGCTGGTGGGCGACGAGGTCGTGCTGCTGCTGCGGGTGGCCGAGCGGCCCATCGCCACCGACGCCCGCCGCGTGGGCATCCCCCGGGTCAACCTGTCCGACCCGGTCGGGCGCATCGAGGTGGAGTGGGTGGACCGTGACGTCCCCGACCTGGACCTCTCCGACCCCCGGGGCATCCTGTACAAGGGGCGGCAGTACCTGAGCAGCGTGTCCCACCTGCGAGTGGCCCGCAGCCGCGACGGCTTCCACTTCACCATCGACCCCAAGCCCACCATCGTCCCGTCCACGCCGTACGAGATCTACGGGGTCGAGGACCCGCGGGTGACGCCCATCGACGGGGCCTACTACATCTCGTATACGGCCGTCTCGCCCATGGGGGTCTGTGTGCCGCTGCTGCGCACCACCGATTTCGTCCACTTCGAGCGGCTGGGCATCATCTTCCCGCCGGAGAACAAGAACGTGGTGCTCTTCCCGGGTCGGGCCTCGGGCCGCTACGTGGCCTTCCACCGGCCCGCCGGCTCCATCTTCGGCAGCACCCCCGACATGTGGCTGGCCTACTCCCCGGACCTGCTCCACTGGGGCGACCACCGCCGGCTCATGAGCACCCGGCCCGGCATGTGGGACGGCGGCCGCATCGGCGGCGGGGCGGTGCCCATCGAGACGCCCCAGGGGTGGCTGGCCATCTACCACGGCGCGGTGGGCAGCCGCTACTGCCTGGGCACGGTGCTGCTGGACCGGGAGCAGCCCCACCGGGTGCTGGGGCGCTCGGTGGAGCCCATCATGACGCCCATCGAGCCGTACGAGCGGACCGGGTTCTTCGGCTCGGTGGTCTTCACCTGCGGGGCGGTGCGGCGCTCCGACGACGAGGTGCTCGTCTACTACGGGGCGGGCGACTCGACCCTGGGCGTGGCCGTCACGTCCGTGAGCGAGCTCCTGGCCTCCGTGGAGCCGGTCTCGGCCCTGACCGCCGCCTGAGCGCGGCGGTCAGGGCGCTCACGCCCGCTCGTCGACCAGGATGCCGACCAGCTCCCAGATGCGGGCCACCAGGTCCAGGTAGCGCTCCGGCGGGATCTCCTTGATGACCTCCTGGGTGCGGCTGTCGATGACCTGCACCCAGATGCGGCCCGTCGCCTCGTGCACGTGAAACTTGAGCTGGCGGCGGGACTCGGCCAGGATGGCGTTGAGGAGATCGGTGGTGCGGCGCACCACCGGCCCGGGGACGGGGCTGCCCTGCTCCTCCCCCGTCGCGGTCAGCCGCTGGAAGACGTCGTCGGCCGGCGCAGCGGCCTCAGGGGCGGCAGGCTTGCCGCCCGCCGGGCCCGGCGCAGGCTGCCCGGGCTGGCCGGAGACGACCGGCGCCACCACGGGGCGCACCCCGGGCGCAGGTGTGTTGCCGGAGACGCTCGAGGACATCGCGCTGCCCTCCCGAAGCCCCGCCCCCGGGCCGCCGCAGGCGGCCGCAGCGCCTGCGGCGTCGGCTCAAGCCCTCGAAACGGGCCCATGGCCTTCTTCGGCATCGGGCGGCGCCCCCTTTAGGCAGGGCTAGCCACCCCGGCCCGGGCCCCGGGAGAGGAAGGGCGAGCCCTCCACGTAGAAGCGCCACGGCCAGTCGGCCGCCCGGGTGATGCCCACCCGGGGCGAACGGCCCACCCGCTCGCCGTCCCGCAGGGCCCCCCGCGCCACGTACAGGGGCGGCGCGGTCACGTCCTGACCGTTGTGGCGGCCCGAGATGCCCAGGGCCTGGGTCAGCTTGCCGGGCCCGCTGCAGAGATCGGTGAGCCGATCCACCCCCCGCCGCCTGCGCATGAGGTCGACCCCCGCCACGGGCTCGAGCGCCCGGATGAGGACGGCCCCGGCCACTCCCTCGTGCTCGGTGACCACGTTGATGCAGAAGTGGTTGCCGTAGGTGAAGTAGACGTAGGCGTGGCCAGGGGGCCCCCACATGACCAGGCTGCGCCGCGTGCGGCGGTAGGCGTGGCTGGCCGGGTCGCTGGGGCCCAGGTAGGCCTCGGCCTCCACGATGCGCCCGGCCGCGACCCCCTCGGGCGACTCGTGCACCAGCACCTGCCCCAGCAGGGCGCGGGCCACCACCAGGGTGGGGCGCGCGAAGAAGTCCCGGGGCAGGGGAGCGAACGCCGCCGGCTCCGGCACCGCCGTCCCGCTCATGGAACGCGTTGACAGCCAGTGATCCCCCGGGTATGCTCGCATCGGTCGGGGTCGTGACTCTGGCATGGAAGGGGCGCCGCTTCCGTGCAACGCGTCATCGCCTTCGTCGCGCTGGTCGGGGCCGTCGCACTGGTCACGTGGCTGACCGGCTTCACCCCGGCCCAGATCCTGTCGGTGACGGTCTTTTCGGCCTTCATCGTCGGTACCCTCTTGTACTGGCCCTTCCGGCTCGCCTTCGCCCTGGTGGGCGTGGCCGTCCTGCTGGCCGCCCGGCTGGTGGACATCCCCCACCTGGTGGAGTTCGCGAGCCTGGACGTCATCCTCTTCCTCATCGGCATGATGATCGTCATCGGCTTCCTGGAGGAGCGCCACTTCTTCGAGGCGGTGGTGGAGAGGGCGCTGCCGTACGTGGGGGGCTCCGCGTACACCCTGCTGGGCGCCGTCATGCTGATGGCCTTCATCTCCGCGGCCCTGGTGGACGAGGTGACGTCCATCCTCTTCATGTCGGCCATCGTCCTGCGCATCGCCCGCCGCTTCCAGCTCAACCCCGTGCCCTACCTCATCATGACCGTCTTCGCCACCAACATCGGCAGCTCGGCCACCGTGGTGGGCAACCCCATCGGGGTGCTCATCGCCCTTCGGGCGGGCCTTTCCTTCCCTGACTTCCTGCGCTGGGCCACCCCCATCGCGCTGGCCGCCCTGGTCGTGACCGTGCTCCTGAGCTTCCTGTACTACCGCCGGCCCATCGCGGAGCTGCAGCGAGCGGTGCGGGCAGCGGGAGCGGGGGGCGCCTCGGTGGAGGCGGCGGTCCGCGAGACTGCGGTGGTGGGCGCGGGCGCCGGGGCTGACCCCGGCTCCCACGAAGGGGCGCGGCCGAGCCTGCTCTTCCCCAGCCTGCTCTTCCTGGGCACGGTGGCCGGCCTGGTGCTGCACAAGCAGATCGAGCACTGGATGCACCTGGAGAGCAACACCATGCTGGTGGGGGTGGCCCTGGCGGCGGCCGGCAT
>DATCKV010000169.1:0-2301 GCA_036564285.1 Limnochordales bacterium | reverse complement strand
TCCACCGCCACCGGGCCCACCGGCTGGCGGTGGTGGTGCTGGTCTCCATGTGGCTCAACGGCGTCGTCAAGGAGTGGGCCGCCATGCCCCGGCCGGACCCCGCGCTGGGCATCGCCCGGCTCTACCCGGCCAGCGGGCCCGGCTTCCCGTCGGGCCACGCGCAGGGCAGCATGGCCTTCTGGGGGTGGCTGGCCCTGGAGTACCCGCGGCCGTGGCTGGTGGCCCTGGCCGTGTTCATGATCGCGGGCGTCTCCGCCTCCCGCCTCTACCTGGGCGTGCACTACCCCGGCGACGTGCTGGGGGGCTGGCTCCTGGGGCTGGCGGCGGTGGCGGCCGGCGCAGCGCTGATGGCTCGTGAGGAGCGCCGACCCGCCGGCGGGGCCGGGAGGTGGCTTCTGTCGGTGCTCCTGCCGCTGGTGATGCTGCCCTTCTCCCCCACCTCCGCCGCCGAGCGGGCCACCGGCTTCCTCATGGGGCTGCTGACCGGCGACCGGGTCGCGCTGGGGGCCATCCCCTACGGCCCGCAGGCCTCGCCTCTGCAGCACCTGGTGCGCTCGGCGCTGGGCCTGGCGGGCTTCCTGGGGCTGGCCCTGCTGGTGCGGGCCTACGCCGCCCCCGGGCTGCCCGCGGTCTTCGGCTACGCCCTGGTGGCCGCCTGGGTGACGGTGGCGGCGCCGCTGATCTTCCTGCGCACGGGGCTGGCGCAGCCCCCGGCGGAGGTGCAGTGGCGGGTGCGCCAGCGGCGGATCCCGAGCCTGGCGGCGCCGTCGCCGGCCGCGGTGGGTGGCTACCTGGGCGCGGCGGCCGCGGTGGCTCTGGCCGTCTCGGGGGCGTCGTGGCTGGCGGCGCGGACCCCCACGGCCCGGGCTCCGGCGGCGCTGTGGGCCACCCCGGCAGGTCCCCTCAACATCGGCCACCGGGGGGCCGCGGGCCTGGCGCCCGAGAACACCCTGCCCGCCTTCGCCGAGGGCCTGCGCCGAGGGGCCGACTGGCTGGAGCTGGACGTGCACGAGACCGCGGACGGCCAGGTGGTGGTCATCCACGACGACCGGGTGGACCGCACCACGGATGGCCAGGGCGAGGTGGCCCGTCTGACCCTGGCGGAGCTCAGGGCCCTGGACGCGGGCTTCCGCTTCACGCCTGACGGCTCGTCGTTCCCCTTCCGGGGGCTGGGGGTCGCCATCCCCACCCTGGAGGAGGTGCTGCGCACCTTCCCCGACGCTCGCTTCGTGGTGGAGATGAAGCCAGGCGACCCGGCCTTCGCCGACCGGGTCGTGGAGGTGGTCGAGCGGGCCGGGGCCCGGGAGCGGGTGCTCCTGGCCAGCTTCGACGACGCGGTGGTGGGCCGCGCACGGCAGCTGGCCCCGGGGATCCTGACCTCCATGGGCCAGGGCGAGGCGATGCGCATGCAGCTGATGCTGCGGCTGGGGCTGGGCGCCTTCTGGCGGCCGCCGGCGGCGGTGGCGCAGCTGCCCGAGCGCTACCACGGCCTGCCGGTGGTGACCGAAGCCCTCATCCGCCTGGCCCACCGCAAGGGCATGCCCGTCCACGTGTGGACCGTCGACCGGGTGGAGGACATGCGCCGGCTGGCGGCCCTGGGCGTGGACGGCATCATCACCGACTACCCGGACCGGATGGCGGCGGTGCGGGCCGAGCTGGCGGGCCGGGCCGGGGCCCGGCGGGAAGAGGGCGGCCCGGTTGTGGATTAGCTTCGACCTGGACGGCGTGCTGATGCGCAACCCCTTCCGGGAGGGGGTCTTCCCGGAGCTGAGCGCGGCCATGGCGCCCGCCTTCGGAGGGGAGCCCCGGCGCGCGCTGGAGGCCATCATGGCCGAGTACTTCCGGCGGCTGTCCCTGGCCCGCCAGGCGGCCGAGGGGCGTGGTGTGGCGGCAGGTGGGCAGTCGGAGCACGAGGCCGACCCCGCCTCCCCCTACGATTGGGATGCCATCGTGGCCAGCGCGGCCGCGGGCGCGGGCCTGGAGGGCTTCCCGCCCGAGCCCATCGCCGCCATCGTGCGCCGCTACGCGGCGCGGCCGGGCTACGTGGCCTTCCAGCACCCGACGGTGCCGGCTGCGCTGGAGCGCCTGGCGCGGCAGGGCCACCACCTGGTGGTGGTGACCAACGGGCTCTGGTCGTACCAGCAGCCCGTCCTGGAGGCGCTGGGCATCGCGGGCCGCTTCGAGCGGGTGGCGGCGCCCGATCTGACCGGAGCCGCCAAGCCGTCGCCCGAGGCGTTCCGGGCGGCTTTGGGCCCCGCGGGCTCGCCCGAGGCGGTGCACGTGGGCGACGATCTGCTGTAC
>DATCKV010000168.1:0-2361 GCA_036564285.1 Limnochordales bacterium | reverse complement strand
TCGAGCACCTCCCAGCCGAACGGCTCGTACGTCTCCATCCACATGGCCCGGTGCGCCTGCCACAGCCGCTCGACGGCCGCCCGCAGCGCCGGCACCTCCGCCTCGGCCAGGCGCCGCAGGGCCGCCCGGTCCCCCCGGCGGTAGGCCGCCGCCAGGTCCCGCCGCAGCTCGCTCTTGAGGGCCAGCACCCGGGCCAGCCGCGCCGGGAAGAGGAGCCGCCGGCCCAGCCCGTCGCCCCCGGCCGCCGCGCGCTGCGCGGCCTCGACCAGCTCCTCCGCCAACCGCTCGTAGTGGGCCCGCACCGGCCGGCCCTCCAGCAGCGGGTCCATCACCGCCAGCAGCGGATCCTGCCACAGCAGCCACTTGCTGGGGTTGGCCCGCGAGGTGGCCGGGTCGTCCACCCCCGGCGGCGCGTCCAGGGCGCTGGCCCGCACCCAGGCGTCGAAGTCCGCCCCCGGCCCGCACGTCCCCCTGAACCCCGCCCGCAGCCGCTCCCTGTCCACCGCCTCGGCCGCCGTGTAGCCGTGCTCGGCGAAGAGGAGCACGGCCGGCAGGGCGCTGAAGACGTCGCACTCCATCCCGTCGTCGCCCCACAGGGTGATGAAGGCCTCCCGAACCCCCTGGCGCTTGCACGCCCGCATGCACGCCTCCGTCACGGTGAAGGCGAAGGGCAGGGTCGCCCAGAGGCGGTTCCAGGTCCAGGCGCCGCCGGCCACCACAGGCTCCGCCCCCAGCGCCCGGTGGCGGGCGATCCACTCCTCGTAGAAGTCGGGGGTGGTGTGGTAGTAGTCCCAGTAGACCAGGTCCACGTCGCCCGGGATGCTGCGCCGCACGTCGTCGGGGATGACGCTCTCCCGGTCGTAGTACTCGTGCTGCTTCGAACCCAGCCGGAAGTACATGTCGCTCCAGATCATGGGCCGCAGGCCCCGCCGGGCGCAGATCTCCCGCACCCGGGCCAGGTGGGCGTTGAGGACGTCGAACGGGCGGCGCTCCCCGTGCCGCTCCCGGTAGCGCCCCGTGCCGATGCCCCACGCCTCGTCCATGCCCACGTGGATGCGCCGGCTGCGGAAGGGCCCGGCCGCCGCCTCGATCATGCGCTCCACCAGCTGGTACGTCTCCGGCTCCTCGGCCATCAGGACGCTGGCGGTGTCCCGCAGGGGCGCAAAGCGCGGCCACTGCAGGATCTGCTCCAGGTGGCCGAGGGTCTGGATGCAGGGGATCATCTCGATGCCCAGGGCGGCGGCGTAGGCGTCGAGCTCGCGCAGGGTCGCCTGGGAGTAGCGCCCCCGCAGGTAGCCGAAGAAGGGCTCGCCGGGGAGTTCGTAGGTGTCCTCGGTGTAGAGCATGAAGGCGTTGACGCCCATCAGGGCGGCGCAGCGAAGCAGGCGCCGGACGGCGTCGGGGCGCAGCACGCCGTTGCGGGAGACGTCTACCATCACGCCCAGGGTGCGGAAGGGCGAGCTCTCGCTGAAGGGCTCGAAGGAGGGGGCAGCACCGGGGCCGGCCGCGGCCAGCCGCGCCAGGATGCGCCCCAGGGCGCGGAAGGCCGCGGCCTTCTGGCCGTAGCCCACCCGCAGCCGGCTCCCGCCGTCCAGCACCTCCACCGTCAGGGCCAGCCGGTCGCCCAGCGCCCGGTCGTGGGCGAAGCTCACCTCCACGGCCGGCTCGCCCGGGCCGGCGAAGGCGTCGGGGCGGGCCTCGACGACGGCGCGCAGGCCGCTTCGGAGCTCGTCGGGAGCCGCCGCGACGTCGATGCGGAGCATCGTGCGCCCCACCGTTTGATCGCCCCTCTCCACCATGCCCGTCGGGCAGCCACCCCCGGGGCCGGGTGCGCCCCCTCAGGAGGCCTGGCCGTTGGCCACGGCCCGGCCCGACAGGCGGCTCTCCTCGGCCGCGAAGGCCATCAGGTGGCTCTCCACCGACTCTTCCAGGGACGTGAGGGCCTCCCCGGGCGCCTCGCCCGCCTTGCGGGCTCGGACGCGGCGTACGAAGGCCGCCATCAGCCCCTCGTCGCCCCCGGCGTGGCGGCCCTGGGTCGGCACCCGCAGCACCTCCCAGGGGTCGCCCCCGGCCGCGCCGCCCGCCGCCGCCACGCTCCCCGCCGCAGCCCCCACGCCCGGGGCCCCGGGGCCGCGAGGGGCCCCGGTGAAGCGGCGCACCTCGATCTCGCCCTTCTCCAGGTGCCCGCGGATCTCGCCGTGGGTGCCCATGAGCTTGAGCGTGCGGGTGTTCTCCTCGGTGAAGCCGCAGACCGTCAGCGCCGCCGTGGCGCCGCCGTCGAACTCGATGGCCACCACCTGGTGGTCGACCACGTCGTTGTCGCAGCGGTAGACGCAGCGGCCGTAGGGGCCCCGGCGCAGC
>DATCKV010000167.1:0-5141 GCA_036564285.1 Limnochordales bacterium | reverse complement strand
CCGTCGCCGCGCTCCACCAGATTCTGGGGCATCAGTGGGATCTTTCCGATGGGCGTGTCCACCACGTAGGTCGGCACCCCGAAGCCCGTGGTCCAGCCCTGCAGCGCCGAGATGATCTCCAGCCCCTTTTCAATGGGCGTCCGGAAGTGAGCCGTGCCCCGGAGCAGGTCGCACTGGTAGAGGTAGTACGGGCGCACCCGCATTTTCAACAAACCGTGCACCAGCTGGCGCATGACCTCGGGGTCGTCGTTGACGCCCTTGAGGAGCACCGTCTGGTTGCCCACCGGGATGCCCGCCCGCAGCAGCCGGTCCACGGCGGCGGCCGCCTCGGGCGTCAGCTCCCTGGGATGGTTGAAGTGGGTGTTGACCCAGATGGGGTGGTACTTCTGCAGCATCTGGCACAGCTCGTCGGTGATGCGCTGGGGCATGGTGACGGGCATGCGGGTGCCGATGCGGATGATCTCCACGTGGTCGATGGCGCGGATGCGGGAGATGAGCGACTCGAGCCAGGCATCCGAGGCCACGAGGGGATCGCCGCCCGTGATGAGCACGTCGCGGATCTGGGGCGTGCGGCGGATGTAGTCGATGGCCCGGTCCACGTCCGCAGCCGTCATCTTGCCGCCCTTGCCCACGAACCGTTTGCGGGTGCAGTGGCGGCAGTAGATGGCGCAGTCTGCGGTGACCAGGAAGGCGACCCGATCCGGGTACATGTGCACGAGCCCCTTGACCGGGGAGTGGTCCTCCTCGTGCAGCGGGTCCATGCCGCCGATGGGGTCCTCCAGCTCGTCGGCATGGGGGATGGCCTGCCTCCGGATGGGGTCGTTGGGGTCGGACCAGTCGATGAGGCTCAGGTAGTAGGGGGTGACGGCGAAGCGGAACTCGTGGGAGCACGCCTCGATGGCCTGGGCCATCTCCGGCGTCACCGGAGCGTAGCGGGCCAGGTCCTCGGCGGAACGCACCCGGTTGCGGAACTGCCAGCGCCAGTCGTTCCAGTCCTGGGACCTACCCGGAGGTTCGGCCTTCTCCTCGGGACTCTCGATGCGATCGGCCATGGTCGATCCTCGCGCCTCCTCCCGGCCCCGAGGGCCGGCGTGGAATCGGCCCGACCGCCGGCGCCAGCCGGCCCCGCCGGTCGGGCAAAGGTGACGGTCTTGCTCGCGGCGCCCCGATCGCCCCGGCACAGCCTCAGCCCACCGGGGGCGCCGCGACGGGGGGCGCTGCCCCCACCGCATCCGCGGCGCCGCGGCCTTCCAGGGCGTCCCGCAGGGCCGGCGGCAGCCGGCTGCCCACGGCTGCCCGGGCGGCTTCGACCACCTCCAGCAGGCGCCGCCGCCGGTCCGGGCTCATCTCGGGCTCCCGGGCCCACCGGGAGGCGCCCGCCAGCAGGATGCACGCCACCACCGCGGCCACCTCCAGCCCCGCCGCCTCGGCCTGAGCCGTCAGCAGGCTGGCGCTGGAGAGGCCCGGCAGCGGGTTGACCTCCAAAAAGCGCGGCGTGCCTTCCGCGTCCAGCCGGAAGTCGACCCGGGCCACGTCGCGCAGCCCCAGGGCCCGGAAGACGGCCCGGCTGTAAGACTCCAGCTGCCGCTGCAGAGCGGGCTCCACCGGCGCGGGGCAGAGGAAGGTCTCCAGGTTGCGGCTCTTGGTGTGGTAGCAGTAGACGAAGTGGTCCGGGCTCTCCACGGGCAGGGCCGGACGCACCTCCAGCACCGGCAGGGCGTGAGGCGCGGCGTTGCCCAGCAGCCCCACGCTGAACTCCCGGCCGGGCAGGTACGACTCCACCAGGGCCGGCTGCCCGTACGTCTGCAGCACCCACGCCACCTGCCGCACCAGCTCCTGGGGCCCCTCCACCCGGGAGCTGGCCCGCACCCCCTTGCTGGAGCCCTCGGCCACGGGCTTGACGAAGGCCGGGAAGCTCCAGCGCCGGGCCAGCGCCTCGGCGTCCGCGGGGTCCTCCACCACCTCCCAGGGCGACGTCGGCACCCCGGCCGCTGCGGCCACGACCTTGGCCAGGGCTTTGTCCATGGCGAGGCCCAGGGCCACGGGGTCGGAGCCGGTGTAGGGGATGCCCATCAGCTCCAGCACGGCCGGCGCCACCAGCTCGCGGCTGCGGCCGCGGCGGCCCTCCGCGATGTTGAAGACGATGTCGGGCCGGCAGCGCTCTACCAGGCGGGGGAAGTCAGGGTCGGCGGGCAGCAGGGGCACCGAAAAGGCGCCCCCAAAAGAAAGGGCCTCGGCGATGGCCGAGACCGTACTCCATGCGTCGTACTCCGCCTCCGCGTCCTCCGGGCCGTCGCGGCCTCCCGACCCCCGCAAGTTGAAGGCCAGCCCCACCCGAATCGAGCTCACAGCCCGCGATTCATCTCCGCTCCGGTCCGGCTAGCCTCTCCTCCGCGGGCGAGTCGGGGTGCGGCACCTCTCCGGGCCCGGCTCGCTCGGGCACGCCGAGGCTGGCTCCATCCTAAGGAGGGGCGGGAGGGCTGTCAATATCCCTTCCGGTGCCAGGCCCAGGCCGTCTCCACCATGACCTCCAGGGAGTCATAGCGAGGCCTCCACCCCAGCTGGGCCCGGGCCCGCTCGTTGCTGGCCACCAGCACGGCCGGGTCGCCGGGACGACGGGGGCCGATGCGCACCGGGAAGCTGCGGCCCGTCACCCTCCGGCACGTCTCCACCACCTGACGTACGGACCAGCCCCGGCCGCTGCCCAGGTTGAAGGCCGCGCTGGCGCCTCCCCGGGCCAGGTACTCCAGGGCCAGCCGGTGGGCCTCGGCCAGGTCGCAGACGTGGACGAAGTCGCGGATGCAGGTCCCGTCGGGCGTGGGCCAGTCGTCCCCGTAGATCTCCACCGCCTCCCGCCGGCCCAGGGCCGCCAGCAGCACGCTGGGGATCAGGTGGGTCTCCGGCTCGTGGCACTCGCCGGTCCGCCCCCGGGGGTCGGCGCCCGCCGCATTGAAGTAGCGCAGGCTGACCCAGCGCAGCCCGTGCGCCCGCTCGAACCAGCCCAGCATGGCCTCCACCATGCGCTTGCTCTCGCCGTAGGGGTTGGTGGGCGCCAGGGGGTGCTCCTCGGGGATGGGCGTCTGCCGGGGCTCCCCGTACACGGCCGCCGACGAGGAGAAGACGAACCACCGCACGCCGCGGGCCACCAGGGCGCGCAGCAGCTGGAGGGTGCCGGCCACGTTGGTGGCGAAGTACCGGCCCGGGTCGGCCATGGACTCGCCCACCTGGGTGCGGGCGGCGAAGTGCATGGCCGCGTCGAAGGGCCCCTGGCTCTCCAGCGCGGCCTCCAGGGCGGCCGGGTCCCCGATGTCGCCCAGCACCAGCCGGGCGCCGTGCACCAGCTCGCGCCGCCCCGTGCTCAGGTCGTCCAGCACCGTCACCTGGTGGCCTGCCTCCACCAGGCCGAGGACCGTGTGGCTGCCCACGTAGCCGGCGCCGCCCGTGACCAGGACCTTCAAGCGTCCCGCCTCCCCGCTCGGGCCCCCTCGCTCGGCCCGGGGCCAGGCATTCCACCCCGGCTTGACGCCCCCCTTCCACCGGCCCAAGCTGGAGGCGCGGAAGGGGTTCGGGCCCCGTGACCAACCCGGTCGACCCGGTGGCCACCGTGCTGGTGGTGGAGGACGAGCGCCAGATCGTGGAGGTGCTCGAGGCCTATCTGAAGGCCGAGGGCTTCGCCGTACGCTGGGCGGCCGACGGCCGGGAGGCCCTGGAGCTGGCCCGGCGGGAGCCGGTGGACCTGATCCTGCTGGATCTGATGCTGCCCGGCCTGGACGGCCGGGAGGTGTGCCGGCGCATCCGGGCCGACTCCGACGTGCCCATCATCATGCTCACCGCCCGGGACGACGAGGTGGACCGGGTGGTGGGGCTGGAGCTGGGCGCGGACGACTACATCACCAAGCCGTTCAGCCCCCGGGAGGTGGTGGCCCGCATCCGGGCCGTGCTGCGGCGCAGCCGCCCGGGGGCCCGCTGGAGCCGGCGGTCCGCCGATGACGGGAAGCCCGTCTACCGGGTGGGGCCGCTGGTGGTGGACCTGGCCCGCCACCAGGCCTTCGTGGGCGAGCGGGAGCTGGACCTGACGCCCACCGAGTTCAAGATCCTGGCCGCCCTGGCCTCGCACCCGGGGATGGTCTTCACCCGCCTGCAGCTGGTGGAGCGGGTGCAGGGGGCCGCCTTCGAGGGATACGAGCGCACCATCGACGCCCATATCAAGAATCTCCGCCAGAAGCTGGAGGACGACCCTCGAAACCCCCGCTACATCGCCACCGTGTATGGGGTCGGCTACAAGCTGGTGGCGCCGAGGAGCATGCCGTGAACCGCATCGCAGTCAAGATGGCCGCCGCGTTCGCGCTGGTGGCCGTGCTGTCGGTGGCGGCCGTGGGGCTGGCGGCGCAGTGGGCGGTGCAGTCCCAGTTCGGTCACTACCTCTTCCTGCGCCAGTCGTCGCCCCGCGCCGAGCGCCCCGCCCCCGACGGCGCGGAGCCGGCCCCGCCCCCCGACGTGCCCGGATGGGTGCTGCGCCGCGCCATGGGCCCCCGCTGGCCCGAGATGCTGCGCCTGATGATGGGTCTGCCCGAACGGCGCTTCCTGCATGAGGTGCGCAGCCTGCTCTGGACCGTGGGGGCCGTGGCGGCGCTGGCAGGAGCAGGGCTGGGCGTGCTCGTGGCCTCCACCATGAGCCGCCGCCTGAGAGAGCTGGCGGACCGGGCCCTGGCCCTGGCCCAGACGGCGCACCATGCCCGGCCGGCCCGCGGCGACGAGGTGGACCAGCTGGCCGAGGCCTTCGACACCATGGAGGCGGCCCTGGCCCGCAAGGAGGAGCAGCGCCGCCGGTTGCTGCAGGACATCGCCCACGAGCTGAAGACCCCCCTGGCCGTGGTGCAGGCCAACCTGGAGTCCATGCTGGACGAGATGGCCGCGCCCCGGCCCGAGCGCATCGCGGCCCTGCACACCCAGGTGGCCATGCTGAGCCGGCTGGTCAACGACCTGCGGGACCTGGCCCTGGCCGAGGCGGGCGAGCTGAGCCTGCACCGCCGGCCCACGGACCTGGGCGAGCTGGTGGAGCAGGCCGCGGACCTGTGGCGGCCCCGCTTCGAGGAGCTGGGCGCGCGGCTGGTGGTGGAGCGGGAGCCGGTGCCCAGGGC
>DATCKV010000166.1:0-1570 GCA_036564285.1 Limnochordales bacterium | reverse complement strand
GGACGGAGGCGAGGCCACCTTGCCAGCACCCCAGCCCCAGGCGCAGGCCCGACCGGCCCGGACCCCCCTGGCCCACGTGCACGAGCAGCTGGGCGCACGGATGTTCGAGTTCGCCGGCTGGTGGATGCCGCTGCAGTATGCAGGCATCGTGGAGGAGCACCGGGCCGTGCGGGAGCGGGCGGGGCTGTTCGACCTCTCCCACATGGGGCGGCTGGTGGTGGAGGGCCCCGACGCGGCCCGGGCCCTGGACGCGATCCTTCCCTTCCCCGTAGAGGCCCAGGCCGTCGGCCAGGCTCGCTACACGGTCATGTGCCTTCCCGGCGGCGGCATCGTCGACGACCTGGTGGTGTACCGGGAGAGCCCTGAGCGCTTCCTGCTGGTCGTCAACGCCGCCTGCCGGGAGAAGGACCGGGCGTGGATCGAGCAGCACCTGGCCGGCTGGCGGGCGACCCTGGAGGACCGCACCGAGGCCACCGCGCTGGTGGCGGTGCAGGGCCCCAGGGCGCAGGCGCTGCTGGAGCCCCTCACCCGAGGCCTGGACCTGGAGGCGCTGGGCTTCTACCGGTTCGGGCAGGCGCAGGTGGCCGGCATCGCCGCGCTGGTCTCCCGCACGGGGTACACAGGCGAGGACGGCTTCGAGCTGATGGTGGAGGCGGCCGAGGCCGAGCGGCTCTGGCAGGCCCTGGCCCACGAGGGCGCCCGGGTGGGCGCGCTGCCCGTGGGGCTCGGCGCCCGGGACACCCTGCGGCTGGAGGCCCGCTACCCTCTGTACGGCCACGACATCGACGAGACCACCACGCCCCTGGAGGCGGGGCTCAGCTGGCTCATCGACTTCAGCAAGGAGTCCTTCGTGGGCCGCCACGCGCTGGCTCAGCAGCGCGAGCGCGGCCCCCTCCGGCGCCTGGTGGGCTTCGTGCTGGAGGAGCGGGGTGTCCCCCGTCAGGGCTACTCTCTGCTGGATCTGGCGTCGGGGCGCAAGCTGGGCGAGGTGACCAGCGGCACCCTGTCGCCCACGCTGCAGCAGGGGATCGGCATGGGCTACGTGGCGGCCGGCAGCGCGGAGCCGGGCCAGCGGCTGGGCGTGGAGATCCGGGGCCGGACCGTACCGGCCCGGGTGGTCAAGGGCAGCTTCGTGCCGATCCGGACCCGGGGCCGCGCTGCCGCCCGCAAGCAGCCGGAGTCGCCGGCAGGATGAGGAGGCCGTGACGTGTACCCGGAGTCGCTGAAGTACACCAAGGAGCACGAGTGGGCTGCCGTGGACGGACGGCGGGTGCGGGTGGGCATTACCGACTACGCGCAGCGGGAGCTGGGCGACGTGGTCTACGTGGAGCTGCCCAAGGTGGGCACCGTGGTGGAGCGGGCGAAGCGCCTGGCCGTGGTGGAGTCGGTCAAGGCCGTCTCCGACGTCTACGCCCCCGTCTCGGGCACCGTCGTCGAGGTCAACGAGGCCCTGCAGGACGCTCCGGAGCTGGTCAACAAGGAGCCGTACGGAGCCGGGTGGCTCTGCGTCATCGAGGCCTCCGACCCGGGCGAGTTCGCCCTGCTCTTGAGCGCCGCGGACTACCGGGCC
>DATCKV010000165.1:0-9885 GCA_036564285.1 Limnochordales bacterium | reverse complement strand
GGCCCAGGGCCTCGCGCTGGCGTCGGTGCTGGGTGAGGCGGCCGGACTGGTGGTGCTGGGGCTGGCCGTGGACCGGATGTGGGGCGCCTGGAGGGGGGTGGCCGGCGCAGGGAGGCCGCCCCTGCGGAGGGAGCGCCATCCCTGGTGGCCCCGCTCCATCCTGACCCTGGCCCTGCCGGTGACCGCAGGGCGGGTGCTCTCCAGCGTGGGCAGCAGCCTGGCCACCCTGCTCCTCCCCAACCGCCTGCAGCAGGCGGGCCTCTCCCCCTCCGAGGCCGCGGCCCAGGTGGGGCTGCTGCGGGGCGTCGCCCTGCCCCTGGTACTGATGCCCAACATGCTGAGCCTGGCCCTGATGACCACCCTGGTGCCCTCCGTCTCCGCGGCCATGGGCAGGGGAGACCGGGAGGCGGCCCGGGCCTACAGCGACAAGGCCATGGCCACCACGGTGCTCTTCGCGCTGCCGGCGGGCGCGGCCTTCCTGGCCATGCCCGAGCTGTGGACCCGGGTGCTGTACGGGGAGGGGTCGGCCGCCCCCCTCCTGGTCATCTGCACCCTGGCCGCGCCCTTCATCTACCTGGGTCAGACCCTGGTGGGCGTGCTGCGGGGCCTGGGGCGCCCCGAGATCCCGGTGCGCGGCCACCTGCTGGGCCTGGTGGTGGAGGCGGGGCTCATCTGGCTGTGGGTGGGACAGCCCCGGCTCGGCATCCGGGGCGCGGCCCTGGCCACGGCCGCGGGCTACGCGGCCGCCTACGCCCTCAACCAGTACGGAGCCCTGCGGCACCTGGGCACGGCCCTGCGGGCCGGCGACTTCACGCTGCCGCTGGCAGGCGCCGCCGCGGCAGCCGCCGCGGCGCGGGCGGCGGCCGGCGCCGTGCTGGCCCTGCTCGAGCCGGCCGGCGGGCCCGGCGCCCTGCTGCCGGGGGTCACGGCGCTCCTGGCGGGGCTCGCCGTGCTGACCGCCGTCTACGCCGCCGCCCTGCGGGCCTCCCCCGTCTGGCGGTGGCTAGCCGTCTGAGACCGAGGGCGCCCCGGGCCCGGCGCATCCCCCTTCGACGTCGCCGCCGTACTCGTCGCCCCGGGCGAAGCGATCCGCGTGCCGGTCGAAGGCATCCTTGCACGCCGGCGAGCAGAAGTAGAAGACCCGCCCTGCGTACACCGCCCGCAGAGGGGCATCGGACGGGTCCACCTCCCGGCCGCAGACGGGGTCGGACGCCACCGCCGCTCCTCCCTCCGCCGGCCGCGGGCGTCGCGCCCGCCGCCGCGCTCGCGCGGATCATGCGCCGGATGTCGATCCGGGATGCCTGCCTCAGGCGACCAGGAGCCCCGACAGGAAGGCGGCGATGGCACCGGCCAGGGTGCCCAGGGCGGCCACCAGGAAGGCCGTGCGCCAGCGCTGCAAGCGCCGCTGCTCCCGGTGGGTGACGAAGCGCAGCCGCCGCCGCTGGCAGTACACCTGGTGCCAGCTCAGCGCGTACCCTGCCCCGACCAGACCGAGTAGGGCCAGCCCGAGGTAGGCGGCCCAGGGCACCTGCCACACCCCCGACAGCCCCCGCACCCCGGGCGCGGCTTGAGCCGGTGATTCGACAAAAACCCACGGATTCCCTATGGACGGGAGAGGCCCTCGGGCTCTTCTGCGGGCGGGACGTCAGGGGGCGACTCCGCCGGGATCTCCTCGCTGGCCCCCTCAGGCGTGCAGTAGCGCCAGCACGTCTCGGTGCCCTCCACGGGGATCCCCTCGTCCTCGAAGCGGCGCGCCACCTCCCGGCCCACGGGGTTGTGCCCCCGGGCCAGGTAGTCGGCCAGGTGCGCGTGGAGGCACTTCACGTGGTCCGGTCGCGTGATGCCGGCGATGCCGGTCTCGGTCACGATCCAGTGATCCCGGGGACGCTCCTGGGCCAGGCGCTCCCGCCACTCCTGCGGCAGCAGCTCCGTGCGGATCTGCGCGGTGACCCGGTGCGCCTCGGCCAGGGCCTCCCGCAGCGAGGCGTCGACGCTGCACAGGTGCTCGAAGCGCTCGATCTCGCCCTCCTTCTCGATGCGGTCCACCTCCCGCACCAGCAGCGGACACGAGAGCCAGCACAGGGTGCTGTTGGGCGAGATGCGCTTCTCCCCCACCAGCAGGGGAGCGAAGAGGAGCACCTGGGGGTAGCCGTAGCGGCATCGCCTCACCACACCCAGGGCGAGCCGGGGCCGGTGGCCCATCTGCCGGCGCACCACGATCTGATCCTGGCGGCTGAAGGGCTCGGGGTGGATGCCCAGCGCCTCCAGGCGCGCTCGCTGCTCGGGAAGCCCGTCGGGAACGGGCCGCTGGTCCAGTCGGACGGACGCGATGGCCTCCCTGCACCCCCGGCTCCGGGCCCCGTCGGGCAGGACGGGGCACGAACAAAAAAGTGGTGCGCTCGGGGAGATTTGAACTCCCGGCCTTCGGCTCCGCAGGCCGACGCTCTATCCCCTGAGCTACGAGCGCGCCACAGCGTCCCCATTGTACGGGGGCAGGCCCCCAGCGTCAAGCCGCCGCCCGAGCCGCCTCGGCGGCGGCCGCCACGGCACCGCTGACGTCCAGCCCCCGCACCCCGCTCCGTCGCAGCAGCTCGCCCAGGGCTGCCAGCAGCTGCACCACGTACTGCAGCCGCGCCGACTCGCCCATGGTGCCGATGCGCCAGACCCGGCCCTTCCACGGGCCCAGCCCGCCGCCGATCTCGATGCCGAACTCCTCCAGCAGGGCCCGCCGCACCGCCGCGTCCTCCACGCCCTCCGGCACCCAGACCGTGGTCAGGCTCGGGATGCGCAGCGCCGGCTCCCGCACCACCAGCCGCAGCCCCAGCGCCTCCAGCCCCGCCCCCAGAGCCCGGGCCACCTGCCGGTGCCGGGCGAAGCGGGCTGGCAGCCCCTCCTCCCGCACCAGCTCCAGGGCCTGGCGCAGGGCGTAGATCATGTTGACGGGAGCCGTGTGGTGGTAGAAGCGCTCCTGGCCCCAGTAGCGCGCCACCAGCCCCAGGTCCAGGTACCACGACACGACGGGGCTGCGCCGGCGCTGCAGCACCTCCAGGGCCCGGGGCGAGACCGTGATGGGAGCCAGGCCGGGCGGGCAGCTGAGGCACTTCTGGCTGCCCGAGTAGCACAGGTCCAGGCCGTTTTGGTCCACCTCCACGGGCACGCCGCCCAGGGAGGTGACCGCGTCCACCACCACCAGCGCCCCGACCTCGTGGGCGGCCCGCGCCAGCTCCTGCAGGGGCTGCAGCACCCCCGTGGAGGTCTCCGCGTGCACCAGGGCCAGGGCCTTGGGCGGCCGCCCCCGGCGCAGCGCGGCCTGCACCGCCTCCACGTCGGCCGCGCGTCCCCACTCCACCTCCACCGGGTCCACCTCGGCGCCCAGCCGCCGGGCCATCTCCACCATCCGCTGCCCGAAGTAGCCGGCCACCACCACCACGACCCGGTCGCCCGGCTCCAGGGCGTTGGCCAGGGCCGCCTCCATCCCGGCCGTGCCCGTGCCCGAGATGGGCAGCGTCAGCGGGTTGGCGGTCTCGAAGACCTCCCGCAGCAGGCCCACCGTCTGGTCCATGACGGACAGGAAGCGAGGATCCAGGTGGCCCAGGGTGGGCGCGGCCATGGCCCGCAGGGTGGAGGGGTGCACCAGGGAGGGCCCCGGCCCCATGAGGATCACGGGAGGCAGCGTCGTGACAGAGTCCACCGGCAACGCCCCCTTCGGCTCGCTCGCCAGCTCCCCTGACCGGCCCGGCGGAGCCCCTGCCTCAGGCCCCCGGCCGGCGCAGGAGCAGCAGCATCCCCAGGCCCATCAGCAGCAGCGGCCAGAGCAGCTCCCAGCGCAGCCACCAGAAGAACCCCAGCCTCCCCAGCAGCAGCACGCCGCCCAGCACCACCAGGGCCAGGCCCAGCAGCTGCCGCCGCCGGCCCGCGGCCCGCGCCCGGCGCACGGTCTCGGCCAGCTCCTGCCCGGCCACCGCGGCGGCCTCGCGCAGCTCCTGGACGTTCTCCTGGAGCACGGTGCGGCTGTCGCGCCCCACGGAGCGCTCGGAGGGCATCACCACGGCCAGCGCCACGTAGGCGACGATGCCGAAGCCCCCCGCGAAGGCCAGCAGGATGAAGAGGAGCCGGATGAGGACGGGGTCCACGTCGAAATACTGCCCCAGCCCTGCGCAGACCCCGAAGATGACCGACTGCTGGCGCGGCCGGAAGAGGGCGTTGGCCGCCATGCGCTGCGCCTCCCAAGCTCCGCTGCTCGCGTCCGCCGCGATCCACTTCGCTGCGCCCGGCGCCGATCCTGGCGTTGACAGCCGGGCGGCCCCGCCGTAGGCTCTGCCCAGGAGGGGAGCCATGGCCAAGCAGCACTGGATCGGCTCGCTGCGGCGCGGCGACGCCGTCCTGGACTTCTTCGCGGCCCAGGACAAGGTGCTGGCCACCACCGCGGACAGCTCCCGCCGCTACCTCCGGCTGCGCCTGGGCGACCGCACCGGCTGGCTGCCGGCCCTGGCGTGGGACAACGCGGTCCAGCTCTACGAGGCCTTCGAGAACGGCGACATCGTCAAGGTCATGGGCACCGTGGAGGAGTTCAAGGGGCGGCTGCAGATCCGCATCCACAAGCTGCGGGTGGCCACGGCCCAGGACCGCATCGACATGCGCGACTTCCTGCCCTCGTCACGCTTCCCCATCCCGGAGATGCTCCAGCGGCTGGACGCCATCATCGACGGCATCGAGAACCCCTACCTGCAGCAGCTGCTGAGGATGGCGCTGGGCCCCCAGGGGGAGGTGCGGGAGGCCTTCGCCCGGGCGTCGGCCGCCAAGGAGGTGCACCACGCCTACCTGGGCGGCCTGCTGGAGCACGTGCTGGAGATGGTGGGGGTGGGCCGGGCGCTGTGCGCCCTGCACCCCGAGTACACGGACCCGGACCTGGTGACGGCGGCCATCCTGCTCCACGACATCGGGAAGCTGCAGGAGTTCGAGCAGCAGGGGCACGGCTTCGCCTACACCCGCACGGGGGAGCTCTTGGGCCACGTCTTCCTGGGGGCGCGGTGGGTGGAGGAGCGGGCCCGGACCGTGCCGGGCTTCCCCGAGGGGCTGCTGGAGGAGCTGCTCCACTGCATCCTGAGCCACCACGGCCTGCTGGAGCACGGCGCCCCGGTCCTGCCCCGCACCATGAACGCCTGGGTGGTCTACCTGGCCGACGACGCCAGCGCCAAGCTCAACCAGGTGCGCCGCCTCTACGAGCGGGCCGAGTCCGGCGGGGGCGCGGGCGACGGCTGGAGCGAGTTCGACCCCCGCCTGGGCATCCGGGCCTACACGGGCTTCGCCCATCCGCCTCAGGGCGAGCCGGCCTGAGGCACCGGGCGGGCCGGGACCGCCCCGGGCCCCACGCCGCCGTCCGGCCCCAGCACCTGCTCCCGGCTCCCCAGGAGCCGGGCCCAGGCCGTGTCGAAGCCGACCCGTTCGATGCGGTAGACGCGGTCGGCCGCGTCGATGAAGAGATCGCCCGGCCTCAGCTGCACCTCGGTGTAGAAGAGGTAGCGCCCGCCGGGGGTCTCCCGCACCACGTAGGCGTGCATCGGCAGGCGGGGCTGGGGCTCAGGCAACAGCCGCGCCTCCCCTCCCTGCAGGGCCAGCGCGATGCCCCAGCCTGCCAGGGCCACCACGCCGGTCAGCACCAGGAGGGCCAGCGCGCGCAGCCAGCGGGGCGGGGAGGCGTTCATGGCCTTAGTATGCGCGGGGCGGCAGGGGCTCGCCCGCCGCCCGCCTCAGCGGTGGGCCATCTCGTCCCGAAGCCGCCCCAGCTCCTCCTCGAGGCGGCGCTGGCGCCTGCCCAGGTAGTAGAGGTAGCCCAGCAGCAGCGCCCACAGCACCACGTAGGCGACCTGGAAGAACAGCACCCCTCCTGCGCCCTCCTCTCAGCCCACCCGGAGCCTGGCCTTGAGCCGCTCCAGCGCCCACTGGGTGCGGGCCACGGCGTAGGCCAGGCGGCACAGCAGCGCGTACAGCAGCGTGAAGGCGCCCACGCTGACCAGCAGGGTCAGCAGCATCTCGGGGGCGATGCGGATCTCGCCGGGGGCCAGCACCTGGGGGTGGATGGTGCGCCACCAGCGGATGGAGAAGAAGACGATGGGGACGTCGACGAAGGCCACGATGCCGAAGACGGCCGACAGCCGCCCGCGCCGCTCCTCGCCCGGCACCGCCGAGCGCAGCACCAGGTACCCCACATACAGGAACCACAGCACCAGGGTGGTGGTCAGGCGGGGGTCCCAGGTCCACCAGACGTTCCAGACGGGCCGGGCCCAGAAGACCCCCGTGGCCAGAGCGATGGAGGTGAACAGCACCCCCACCTCGGCGGAGGCGCTGGCCAGCGCGTCCCAGGCCAGATCCCGCCGCCACAGGTAAGCGACGCTGGCCACCAGCACCACGAAGAAGGCCAGGAAGGCGTTCCACGCCGCGGCCACGTGGAAGTAGAAGATGCGGGAGACCACGCCCATGGTGCGCTCGTTGGGCACCCAGACCAGCACCAGGTACAGCGCGACGGCCAGCGCGGCGACGGTGACCGCGTAGAGACCCTCGGAACGCCCTCGCATCCGTTCGGGCACGCCCCTCACCCCGCTCCCCTCAACCCTCCAGCAGGTACCGGAACAGAAGCTGCGGCAGGGCCAGCATCACCACATCGTAGACCGCCAGCAGCCGCACCCACAGCATCCACTCGGCCGGCGGGGCGCCCGCCATGAGGGCCGACGTGGCCTCTACGGCCCCGATGGCCACGGGGATGGCCACCGGCAGCAGCAGCAGGGGCAGCAGCAGCTCCCCGGCTCGGGCGTTGGCCGAGAGCGCGGCCAGCAGGGTGCCCACCGCCACGTACCCGATGGTGCCCAGGGCCAGGACGGCCGGCAGCCCCATCCCTCCCGCCGGCGCGGGGGCGCGGAAGAGCGCGAGCAGCACGGGCACCTCCACCAGCTCCACGGCGCCCGTGAAGAGGAGGTTGGCCAGGAACTTCCCCGCGTACACCTCCTCCGGCTCGGCCGGCGAGGCCAGGAGGCCCGAGAAGGCGTCGGCGGCCCGCTCGTTGGCCATGGAGCGCCCCATCCCCAGCATGCCGGCGAAGAAGACGGTGACCCAGAGCACTCCCGGCAGCACCTGGCGGGCCGTGCCTGCCGCCGGGTCGAAGGCGAAGCTGAAGGTGAGCACCGCCAGCAGCGCGAAGACCAGGGTGGTGCCGGCCGTCTCCCGGCTGCGCAGCTCGGCCCGCAGGTCCTTCCACAGGATCGCGCAGGTGCGGCTCCAGAAGTTCAAGCGGTGCGGCGCCCTCCCCCAGGAGCCCCGGCGGCCCGCTCCAGCAGCTGCTCCAGGGAGCGAGCCAGGGCCAGCCCGTCTGGCGCGGCCGCTTCGGGGACGGGGCCCAGCTCGTGGCGGATCCGGCCGCCCGCCAGCACGTAGAAGCGCCGGCAGATGCCGACCACCTCATCGGGGCGGTGGGAGACCACCAGGAGGGTGCGCCGCCGGGCCACCAGCTCCTCCAGGATCTCCCGCAGCAGCTGCACCCCCGCCCGGTCCAGCCCCGTGAAGGGCTCGTCCAGCAGGTAGATCTCGGGGTCGTGCAGGAGCACCCGGGCCAGCGCCAGGCGCTGCACCATGCCCCGGGAGTAGGTGCGCACGGGATCGCCCGCGAAGGCCCAGAGCCCCATGCGCCGAAGCAGCGCCGCGATGCGGGTGCGGGCGTCGGGCACGCCGTACAGGCGGGCCCAGAAGCGCAGGTTCTCCTCGCCGCTGAGGCTGTCGTACAGGAAGCCCTGGTGGGCCAGCAGGCCCATGCGGCGCCGCAGCTCGGGGGTGGCGCGCTCGATGGGAGTGCCGGCGATGAGGATGCGCCCCCGGTCGATGCGGGTCAGCCCGGCCAGGGCCCGCACCAGGGTGCTCTTTCCGGCCCCGTTGGGGCCGAAGAGGGCCACCGCCTCGCCGGCCTCCACCGTCAGGTCGACGCCGTCCAGCACCGGCCGGCCGGCGAACTCCTTCACCACCCCCTCGGCCCGGATCACGGCCTGTCGGCACCGCCCACCGGGGGCCCGGCCGGGCCGGGCCGGCCTGGGGCCTCCATCTGGCCGGCCAGCGCGCGCAGCAGCCGCTCCCGCTCGGCCCGGTAGCGGGGCTCCTCCAGGTACCCGGCCTCGTACTCCGCGTCCAGGGCCAGGAGGGCCTCCACCAGCCGCCGCCGCGGCGGCCGGCGCCGCGCCGCCCGCCGCCAGGCCGCGGCCGCGCCCCCGGCCGCCGCCGTGCCCGCGGCCCCCACCAGGGCCCAGGCCCACCCCGGCAGGGACCCGGCCGAGCCGACAGCCCGGGGCTGCAGGGCCAGCAGCAGCGCCTCGCCCGCCGGCAGGCTCTGCCGCACGAACCCCTGGTAGGTGGCCCCATCCAGCTGCACCGGGCCCGCCCCCTGCGCGCCCGCCACCGTCGCCTCCAGGTCGCCCCGCACCAGCAGGAAGAGGGCCTCCACCGGGAACGGGCGGCTCAGGGCCCACGGGTGAGGCAGGGCCGAGAGGGGCACCCGGTATGCCACGGCCACGGTGGCCGACGGCCCGCCCTCGTCGTCGGCGCCGCTGCCCCAGTCGACGACCCCCTCCACCCGGTCCGGCCCCGCCTGCACCGTGCCCTCCCGCAGGCCCGCCAGCACCCGCAGCCCGCCGTACCCCTGCGGCAGCGGTACCGCGAAGGTGGCGCCCTCGCCGTCACCGGGGGCCGCGGGGTGCAGGCGGACCACGTCCAGCACCTCCAGGGCACCGGTCCCCTGAGCCGAGGGCGCGATGACCAGGTGCTCCAGGGAAACCTCGACGCCGGGGGCCGCTCCGGCGGCCCCGGGCACCGGGCCGCCCAGGATCGCGACCACAATCACGAGCCCCGCCGCCAGCCGCCTCAATTGTCTTCCCGCCCTCCGACCCGGCTCGGCCGGGCGCCCGACCGGCGCCCCTACCGCTTCGATACCTCGGCTTCGTAACGGGACGGGCATTGGACCATCAGGGTGCTGGCCGTCATGAGGCGCCCGTCGGGGCTCAGGCGCCCCTCCGCGATGACCGTGCGGCCGTCCTCCAGCCCGTCAGGGCGGCTTCCCCGGTAGCGCACCTCCAGCCGACGGCCCGGCTCCGACGGGTCGTGGATGGTGAAGGAGAGGGTGAGGCTCGCCAGGTCCCACCGGACGGAGGGGCCGTCTACCACGCCCTGCACCCGTACGGTGCGCCCATGGATGGCGCCGGCCCTGGCCTGGGCTTCGGGGATGGTGAGGTAGTAAGCCCCTGCCGCATCGATGGCCATCGCGATGAGGTAGGCCAGCGCCGCGGCGATGGCGGCGGCCGCACCCACCCAGAGCCTGCGACGCAACCTCCCGACGCCCCCCCGTGCCGGCAGCGGCCCGAGGGGGCCGCGCCGTCGTCCTCCTCATTATAGGGGGCCGGCCTTCCCCCGGCAACGAAGGGCCGCGACGCGAAGGGCGCTCCCCCTCTGGCGGGGCCGCCAGCGATGGCCTATAATGTTAGCACCAGCCGGCAGGCTGGGGCCGGTTCTCCGGTCCGCATCGGGTTCGCCCGCCTCGAACCTTACAAGCGATAGCCGGACGACCGCCTTCCCGCTCGAAGGATTCCCGCGAGTCGCGCGCACAGGCCAGGCCCCCCTGCGTGCGGCTCTTTTTGCATCTTCATGCGTCCCTATTCACCGTGCCGGCCTGCCGGCCGGCTCCGGCATCCGGTCAGGGGCGCGGCCTATCCGTCACCGCCCCCTGTCCCCCTTGGCGGATCCCCATGGGGAGGGTGAGTGAGTGGTGAAGATCCTCCAGGAGCTGGAGCGATACCGGGAGCAGGAGAAGGCCCTCCACTGGGAGGGCACCTTCGCCGACTACCTGCGCATCGT
>DATCKV010000164.1:0-1652 GCA_036564285.1 Limnochordales bacterium | reverse complement strand
TTCAGCCTGGTGGTGCTGGACGAGTTCGACGCCTTCCCGTACGCCGGCTCCGACATGCTGGCCCTGGCGGTGGACCGGGCCGCGCATCCCGACGGCTTCCGGGTGGTCATGTCGGCCACGCCGGGCCAGGACCGCCTGGAGCGGGCCCGCCGGGCCGGCTGGCCGGTGGTGCACGTGCCGGCCCGCCACCACGGCCACCCGCTGCCGGTTCCCCGCGTCCGGGTGGACCCGTCCATGCGGCGGTGGGAGCAGGCGCCCTCGGACCCGGCCAGGGTGCCGGCGTTCGTGAGGGAGTGGCTGGAGAGCCGGGCCCCGGGCACCCGGGCGCTGCTCTTCTGCCCCACGGTGAGCCTGGCGGAGGCGGTGGCGGCGGCCATGAGCCTGCCCGTCTGCCACAGCGCCCACCCCGCCCGGGAGCGCACCCTGGCGTGCTTCGCGGCCTCCCGTGACGGCGTGCTGGTCAGCACCACCCTGCTGGAGCGGGGGGTCACGTTCCCTGGCCTGGACGTGCTGGTGCTCTTCGCCGACCACGCCATCGTCTTCGACGAAGCCACCCTGGTACAGATGGCCGGACGGGCGGGACGGGCCGCGGAGCGCCCCGACGGGCGCGTCCTCTTCGCGGCCGCCACGTGCAGCCGGGCCATGGAGGGGGCCGTGCGGGCCATCCAGGAGATGAACCGCCTGGCGGCGCGGGAGGGCCTGCTCAGGGAGGGCAGCGTGGTATAATGCGCACGGCTTTCCATGCTGGGGAGCAAGGACGTCGTGAGCGCCAGCGCGGACGACCACGGGGCCGCGCGCCCCTTCGCCTCACATCCCCTGCTGGGCCGCATCGGCAACACGCCCCTCATCCGCCTGCAGCGGATCTGGCCCGCCGGCGGACCGGTGGAGGTCTGGCTCAAGGCCGAGGGCTTCAACCCCGGGGGATCGGTCAAGGACCGCCCGGCCCTGTACATCGTGGCCGACGCCCTGGCGCGCGGCCTGCTGCAGGGGCGGCGGCTGCTGGACGCCACGTCTGGCAACACGGGCATCGCCTACGCCATGATCGGGGCAGCCCTGGGGATCGGCGTCACCCTCTGCGTGCCGGCCAACGCCAGCTCGGAGCGCCACCGCATCCTGCGGGCCTTCGGCGCCGAGGTCGTCGTGACGGATCCCCTGGAGGGCACCGAAGGGGCCCGCCGCCGGGCCGAAGAGCTGGCCCGGCAGTACCCGGACCGGTACTGGTGGGCGGACCAGTACAGCAACCCCGCCAACCCGAGGGCCCATCGGGAGACCACCGGGCCCGAGATCTGGCGGCAGACCGCGGGTCGCATCACCCACTTCGTGGCCGGGGTGGGCACCAGCGGCACCCTCATGGGCACCGGCCGCTACCTCAAGGAGCGCAACCCGGCGGTGAAGGTCATCGGCGTGGAGCCGGCCGAGGCGCTGCACGGGCTGGAGGGCCTCAAGAACATGGCGGCCGTGGAGCCTCCCGCCATCTTCGACCCCTCCTGGCTGGACGGGCGGCTCTACGTGAGCACCGAGGAGGCGTACGGGATGGTGCGGCGCCTGGCCCGGGAGGAGGGGATCCTGGCCGGCGGCTCGGGGGGCGCCAACGTGGTGGCCGCACTGCGGGTCGCCGCGGAGCTCAGGGAGGGCGTGGTGGTCACGGTGCT
>DATCKV010000163.1:0-4327 GCA_036564285.1 Limnochordales bacterium | reverse complement strand
CCCGCTCCCCCGGCTATCCGCGGGAAGTGCATTATCCGGCCGGCGCCGACAACCCTCTCGACTCCGGGCGCAGCGGGCCGGTTCGCCCCCCAGGGGCTGTTGACGGGCCCGGAGGTCTCGTGCTAGCATACACCGTGCCAGCGGTTCATCGGTGCCGAAGTGGTGGAACTGGCAGACGCGCTGCGTTCAGGGCGCAGTGGGCGTAACGCCCGTGGGGGTTCAAATCCCCCCTTCGGCACCATTTTTCATGGTCCCGCTCCCGGTGCCCCGCCCTTCCTGCAAACTTAGCACCCGCCTCGCATGACCGAAGGGCCTGCCCCGGCATCCCCTGGTGTGAGCGTCGCCTGGGAGCGGGTGGTGCGCCATCCCGTCCCTCTCCCCCTGCTCCTCCGTCGTGCGGGCCTATCACCTCGCGCTGGCCCGGTGCGACCCCGCCTGCGCCTCGGCCCTGGACCGGGCGCTGAGCGGCGCGGGCCGCCGCCGGGCGCCCGCGCGCCGCGCCCGCTCCGGGCAGGCGGAGGGCGCGGCCGAGGTGGCGCGCAGCCTGGTGGGAGCCCTGGCGCGCATGCCCGGCGACGAGCTGGCGGCGCTCGTCGCGCTCCTGGAGCTCGTGGCTCCCGGCCGCCTCCTGCTGGCGACCGCCGGGGCCGGCCTGGAGCGGCAGTGGCGCCTCCGGGTCGGCCAGCTCCGGGGCCTGACGCCCACCTGCCTGCAGCTGCGCTTCCTGCAGGCCCTTCGGGCCCGCCTGGAGGGCCGCCAGGCGGGCCCGGCCCCGGGTCTCGAAGGCCTTGCGGCGCAGCTGGTGGAGGCGCTGGGACCCGTCTACCGCGTGCCCGAGGCCCTGCCGCTGACGCAGCGCTTCCAGTCCATCCTGTGCGCTGCCTCCCTGGAGGCCTGGCCGTGCGGGTCCGTGGCCGGCTGCGCCCGCCGCCTGGCGCGCAGCTCCCTGGCCCGGTTGGCCTGGCAGACCGGGCTGGTGGCCTGTGCGTCGGCAGCCCTGGGGGCCACCCGCCGGCGGGTGGCCGTGACCCTGGCCGCCATGATGTACGTGCTGGGCGGGGGGCTCCTCGGGGTGACCCTGGCCTTTGACGTCTACCGGTGGATCGCGGTGGCCGTCGAGGCCCTCACCCACCCCGCGGCCCTGGCCTGGGGGGCGGCGGGCGGGACCGGGGTGCTCTACGCGAGGCGCCGCCACAGCCTGGACCTGCGCCTGGCCGCCTGGTCCCTGTCGGCCCTCTACTGCGGTCTGCCGCCCGGAAGCCCCGCATAGGCTCCCGGCGGGATGACCGGCGGTTCTGCGTAGCGGGGGCCTGGCCGCGCTCGCGGCCTGGATGGGGGTGGTGCTGGCGGCGCTGCCCGCACCGGGCACGCCGCCGCAGCGGACCCGCCCGCCCGTGGTGGTGGTGGACGCGGGCCACGGGTGGAGCGCGCTGCACCGCGGCTACACCGGCGCCTACAACCGCTGGGCCGACGTCCACGAGGACCCTCTCACCCTGGACATCGCCCGGCGGGTAGCGGCGGCCCTGGCGGCCCGCGGCTGCGAGGTGTACATGACCCGGGAGGACGACCGGGAGCCGCCCGACTACAACGGCGACGGGGAGCAGACCAACCGGGACCGGGCCTACTTCGCCCTCAACCTGCGCCGGCTGCGCCCCCAGGCCACTCAGGGACGGGCGGACCTCTACGTCAGCATCCACCTCAACGCCTCGCCCGACGCCTCCGACCGGGGCACCACCGTGGTCTTCTCCGAGGCGGGTCCGGCCGCCGACTACGCTTCCCAGAGCCGGAGCCTGGCCGAGGCCATCCACGACCAGCTGACCCGGGTGCTGCCCGAGTCGGCGCCGCCGTTCGCCGTCGACGGCCTCTACATGGACCGCCTCGCGCTGCCTCACGCCGTGGTGGAGGTGGTCTTCCTGTCCAACTGGGCGGACCTCAACTGGATCTTGAAGGAGAGCAACCGCCAGACCGCAGCCGAGCTGGTGGCAGAGGGGGTCGTGGAATGGTGGGGCCGCACCCAGGCTGCCCCGGTGCCGGTCCGGCCCCCGCTCGCGCCCGAGGGCCCGCGGCGCTGACCGCCGCGGGCGCTACAGGTCTCCCTCCACGTAGCGCATGTCCCAGCGGTCCCGGTCCCACCAGAAGAGGAACTTCTCCTGCCGGTAGAGGCCGGCAGGCGCCCCCACCACCTCCACGATGACGGGGAAGCGCCCGTCGTCCCGCACCGAGATGCTGCGGACGGCCACGTCCAGCCTGGCCGAGCCGTAGCGCTCCCGCACGAAGGCCACCGCCATCGGCTTGAACGCGGGCTCCAGGGCCACCCGCAGGTTGTCCTGGAGAGACCGGGCCTGCTCCATCAGATCGCGCAGCTCCGGGTCCGGGTAACTGCGGCGGCCGTCGCTCACCACGCCCCACGTGACCGCCGCCGCTACCGCGGCACCCGTCAGGATCCAGGGCGCCAGGCGCCGCACCGCCCACTTCGCCATCGCCGGAAAGCCCCTCCCGGCCCACCCATACGAACCACCTCTGTCAAGTATCCCATCGGGTTCCACGATCCCCTCGCCGCTGCCATTCGCGCCACCAATCCCCTAGAGGCATGGAAAGCCTCGCTTTGAATCCCTCCGGTGCAGACCCAATCCAAAAGAGGAGGAGTTCAATGCGGCGTGTCACATTCCCGGCACTTCTGGTCGCGCTAGCCATGCTTGCCACGTCCCTGCCCCTCCACCCGCCACCGGCTGCGGCAGCGGCGCCGACGCCGCCCATCATCTACGGGTACTACCCGGTGGACTACCCGGGTGACCGGACCGCGTTCAACTCCCTGGTGGCGGCGACCCCCGTCAACACCGTGGGCGCGTTCCTGTACCGCATCGACGCCCAGGGCAACGTCTCGGGAGAGGCCGATCCGCAGCTGATGAGCCTGGCCCGGGAGCGCAACATCCAGGTCCAGGCGGTGATCCACAACTACTGGGGCCAGTTCGACCGGGGCGTCGCCTCGGCCGTGCTGACGGATCCGCAGGTGCAGGCCCGGGCCGTGGACCAGATCGCCCGGCTGGTGACCGAGGGCGGCTACGGGGGCGTCCAGATCGACCTGGAGAACGTGGACCCCGCCCAGCGCCAGCAGCTGACCCAGTTCCTGCAGCGGCTGGCCGAGCGGATCCGGCCCACGGGCGCCACGCTCAGCATCGCGGTGCCGGCCAAGACCTGGGACGACCCCAACAACGGCTGGAGCGGCGCCTTCGACTACCGGGCCATCGCCGCGGTGGTGGACCAGGTGGTGGTCATGACCTACGACGAGCACTGGGTCACCTCCGCGGCCGGCCCCATCGCCTCCCTGCCGTGGGTGCAGGACGTGGTGCGCTACGCCATCCAGACCGTGCCCGCCGACAAGCTGCTGGTGGGCATCGCCGGCTACGGCTACGACTGGCCCTCCGCCGGCGGCATGGCCACCATGCTCAAGGCCCCCGACGCGGTGGCGCTGGCCCAGCGGAAGGGCGTCCCCATCCTGTGGGACGCGGGCGCTCAGGTGCCCTACTTCAGCTACACGGAGAACGGCGTCACCCGGGTCGTCTACTTCGAGAACGCCGAGAGCGCGCGCCGCAAGCTGGAGCTCATCGCCCAGAACAGACTGGGCGGCATGGCGCTGTGGCGGCTCGGCTTCGAGGATCCGGCCCTGTGGGACGTGGTGAGACAGGTCCTGGGCGGCGGCACCACCCCGCCGCCTGAGCCGCCCGGCCCGCAGCCGCCCGGCGAGCCCCCTGGCGGGCAGCCGCCCGGTACCGGGTACGTGGTGCAGCCGGGCGACACCCTGTATCTCATCGGGCTTCGCTACGGCCTCGACTGGCGGGCCATCCTGGCCGCCAACCCCGGCGTCGACCCGTACAACCTCCAGCCCGGCCAGGCCATCGCCCTGCCCGTGAGCTGAGCCCCGGCAGCAGGCCGGCGGTCGGTCCCGAGCGGTGGAGCCAGGGGGTTCCCCCTGGCTCCCACCTTCGTCGCCGGGATGGCTGCGCCGCCGCCCGGATGGGCCGCGTCGGCCCACTGGCTCTCAGGCTGCCCGGGACAGGGCCACGGCCCGGATGGCCCTGGCCGCCCGCTCCACGTCGTCGTCATCCACGTGGCGGTGGGTGACGAAGCGCAGCACCGAGGGCCCCACCGGCAGCGCCCAGACGTTGTGGCCCTCGGCCAGCCGCCTGCCGAACTCGGCCGCGCTCATCCCGGTGCCCGCCACGTCCACCATCACCATGTTGGTGACCGGAGGCGGCGCCACCCGCACGCCCGGCACGTCGGCCAGCCGCTCCGCCAGGGCCCGCGCCCGGGCGTGGTCCTCGGCCAG
>DATCKV010000162.1:0-7942 GCA_036564285.1 Limnochordales bacterium | reverse complement strand
TGCAGGCCCTGCGGGAGAGCCTGCCCCGCCTGAGCGGCGACGAAGTGGCCTCGGCCCTGCAGGTGCTGCAGCAGGCCGGGGCGGACCCCCTGACCGCACCGGCGGGGGTGGAGCTGGTGCTGCAGGGCCGGCGCCTCCCGCCGGCAGAGGCGGTGGGCCGCGTCGTGCGGGAGGCTCTGGGGCTCGAGCAGGGACGGGTCTACACCGCCCCGGCGGCGGCGGCCTCCCCCAGCGCGCGGGCGGCCGTCATGGGGGTGGCGCGCAGGGCCGCGTCGGCCGGGGCCGCCCTGGCCACGGCGGTGCTGGTGCTGTGGACCCTCCTCAACGACTGGGCGGCGTACGCCGCCCTGGTCCAGGCCGCCCGGCGGGGCCGTGCCGGCCCTCCCGGCGCCGCGGCGCGCCTCACCGCCCTCACGGGAGCCCTGGCCGGCACGGCCCTGGGGTTCGGGGCGGCCGCGCTGGCCCTGGGGCCGGGGGATCCCCTGGTGCTCGCAGCCCTGGCCGGCGCCGGCGCGGCGGGGGGCGCCGCCGCCGGAAGGTGGGGGCCGCGCCTCTCGCCCGTCGACGCTGACGCGGTGGAGGCGGCTCTGGCTGCCGGGCTGGAGGCGGGCGCGGTGCTGGAGGCCGTGGTGGCCCCCTCGGCCCGGCCCTGGCTGCTGGCGTGGACCGCGGCCCGCCGGCCCCCGAGGCCGCCTGCCGCATCCCCCGCCCGCCGGGCCGGCTCACCCGCCCCGGCCCTTCGGGTCCGACCCGTGAGCGCCCCGGAGCCCCCTTCGGCCGACCCGGCGGGCCCGGTCCTGGAGGCCGAGGGCCTGGTGCGGCGCTTCGGCCGGCAGACGGTGCTGGACGGGGTATCGCTCTCGGTGGCCCGGGGCGAGACCGTGGTGCTCATGGGGCCCAGCGGCTGCGGCAAGTCGACGCTGCTGCGCTGCCTCAAGGGACTCGTCCAGCCCGACGCCGGCACGGTGCGCATCGACGGGCGCGATCTCTGGGCCCTGCCCGCGTCGCGCAGGCGGGCCCTGGCCGCGCGGGTGGGCATGGTCTTCCAGCGTCCCCAGCTGGTGCCGCACCTCTCGGTGCTGGAGAACGCCGCGCTGGGCGCCGCCGCCTCGGGGGTGCCGTGGCCGGAGGCCTACGAGCGGGCGGCGGCCTGGCTGGCGGCCCTGGAGCTGGGCCACCTCCTGGACCGGCGGCCTGCCGAACTGTCGGGGGGCGAGGGGCAGCGGGTGGCCATCGCCCGGGCGCTGGCCGCGGCGCCCGAGATCGTGCTGTGGGACGAGCCCACCGCCCACCTGGATCCCATGCTGGCCGCGGATCTCCTCCAGCTGATGGAGGAACTGATTCGGCGCCTCAGAACCACCATGCTGGTCGTCACCCATCAGCCCGGCTTCACGGCTCGCGTCGGCGACCGGCTCATCTTGATGGAGCACGGCCGGGTGGTGGAGTCCGGCCCGCCGGCCCGGGTCCTGGCGCAGCCCGCCTCGGAGGTGGGCCGGCGCCTGGCCCGCCTGGCGGCCGTGTGAGAGGCAGCCCGAGGGCCCGATGAGCTGGCAGTCGTCCGGCGGCACCCCGCGCCAGCGCACGCTGGCCGGCGAGGTGACCCTGCACGGGGTGGGGCTCCACACCGGTGTCGAGACGGCTGTGCGCCTGCGGCCGGCCCCCGTGGGGCGGGGGTGGTCCCTGGTGCGCACCGACGTCGATCCGCCGGTGGCCATCCCCGTCTCCGTGCGGCACCGCGCGGCCACCCCCCGCTGCACCGCGCTGGAGGCAGGCGGAATCTCGGTGCTGACGGTGGAGCACCTGCTGGCCACCCTGCTGGCCATGGGGGTCGACAACGTCCGCATCGAGGTGGCGGGGCCGGAGCTGCCCATCCTGGACGGCAGCGCCCTGCCCTACGTGGAGGCCCTGGACCGGGTGGGCCTGGTGGAGCAGTCGGCGCCGCGCAGGGTCCGGCAGCTGCCGCAGGCCGTCTGGGTAGGCGACGCAGAGCGCTTCGCAGCGGCCATGCCGTGGCCGGAGCTGCGGGTCAGCTTCGCGTTCATCAGCGATCATCCGGGGGTGGGCGACCAGTTCGCGGAATTCACGGTCACCCCGGAGACCTTCCGGGCGGAGATCGCGCCGGCCCGCACCGTCGCCTTCGCCCGGGAGGTGGCCTCGCTTCAGGCCCGGGGCCTGGGGCTGGGGGGGCGGCCCGACAACGTCCTGCTCATCACCGACCAGGGCCCCGCGGGCGGCTGGAGGCTGCCCGACGAGGTGGCGCGGCACAAGCTCCTGGACCTCATCGGGGACCTGGCCCTGGCGGGGCCGCTGGCGGCCCGGGTGGTGGCGGTGCGGGGAAGCCACGCCCTCACCGCCCGGCTGGTGGAGGCGGTGGAGAAGGTGCTCGAGGGCACGGACGGGAAGGAAGGCGACGATGCTGGACATCGTTGAGATCTGGCAGCGCATCCCCCACCGCTACCCGTTCCTCCTGGTGGACCGGGTGCTGGAGCTGGAGGAGGGGCAGCGGGTGGTGGCCATCAAGAACGTCACCATCAACGAGCCCTTCTTCGCCGGCCACTACCCCCAGCGCCCTCTGATGCCCGGCGTGCTCATGCTGGAGGCGCTAGCCCAGGCGGCGGCGGTCATGCTCTACCCCTACGTGGCGCGCCTGGGCAAGGTGCCCCTGCTGGCCGGCATCGACGGCGCCCGGTTCCGGCGCACGGTGGTGCCCGGCGACACCCTGCGCCTGGAGGCGGGGGCCCGGCGCATCCGCTCCAGCACGGGGGTGGTGGAGGGCCGCGCCCTGGTGGGCGACGAGCTGGCCTGCGAGGCCACGTTCCTCTTCGCCGCCGCGCCGGCCCGGGAAGGCGAGGGGACGCCTTGAGGGCGGAGGTGGACCCTTCGGCCATCGTGGAGCCCGGGGCGCGGCTGGGGCCCGGGGTGACGGTGGGCCCCTTCGCCTTCATCGCGGCGGGGGCCGAGATCGGGCCCGGCTGCGTCATCGGGGCGTACGCGGTGGTGCACGGCGCCACCACCCTGGGCCCCGACAACCACGTGGGCGAGGGCGCGGTGCTGGGCGGGGAGCCGCAGGACGTGAAGTATGCGGGCGAGCCCACGCGCCTGGTGCTGGGCCGGGGCAACCGGGTGGGGCGCCACGCCATCCTCCACCGGGGGACCCCGGGCGGCGGCGGCCTCACCGCCATCGGCGACGGATGCGTCATCGAGGACGGCGCCCACGTGGGCCACGACTGCCGGCTGGGGCACCGGGTGCGCCTGGGCGCGGGCTCGGCCCTGGGCGGCCACAGCGTCGTGGGCGACGGCGCGGACATCGGGCCCCTGGTGGGGGTGCACCAGTTCACCCACATCGGCCGGCTGGCCCGCATCGAGGGGCAGTCCGCGGTGACCCGCGACGTGCTGCCGTTCGCCCGGGCGGCCGGCAACCCTGCAGAGATCGTGGGCTTCAACCGGGAGGGGCTCGAGGCCTGGGGGGTCTCCCGGGAGGCGGTGGAGGCCCTGGAGCAGGCCTTCGCGTGGATCTTCGAGAGCGGCCTGCGAGTGGCCGAGGCCGTCGAGCGCATCGCGGCCAGCCTGGGGCGGTTCGACGAGGTGCAGGAGCTGCTCCGCTTCATGGAGGAGCGGCAGCGAGGGTTGATGCGGTGAAGGGGCGAGACGGCGCATCGGCCGGGGAGGCCCCGGTCGGGTGGATCGGCGTCGTGGCCGGCGAGGGGGAGCTGCCCGCCGCCATGGTGGAGGCGGCCCTGGCGAGGGGGCTGGGGGTGGTGGTGGTGCAGCTGGAGCTGAGCGCCCCGGGGGCGCAGCGCCCGGGGGCCGGCGGGCGCGCCGGCCTCGCCGGGGCGGCGGAGCAGGCCGGGCCGGCCTCGGGGAGCCGGGTGCGCTGGCACGTGGTGCCGCCCACCGACTGGGAGACGGTGGTACAGACCTTCACCCGGTACGGGGTGCGCGCCGTCTACGCGGGCGGCAAGGTCAACCGGCTGGCGGCGGCAGCCCTCTTCGAGCAGGCGGCCGCCGGCGAGGGGCGGGAGCTGTTCGAGCGGGGGCGCTTCCTGCAGGACGAGGGCCTCTCCCGGCTCTTCGCGCAGGCCATGGAGCGGCGGGGCATCCGGCTGGGCAGCCAGCGGGAGCTGCTGGAGCATCTCCTGGCCCGGCCGGGTGTGATGGGGCGGCGGCCTCCCGACGAGCGGGAGCGGCGCGACATCGAACTGGGGCGGCGCCTGGCCCGGGAGGTGGCCGCCCTCGACATCGGTCAGACCGTGGTGGTGCGCCACGGGGTGGTGCTGGCGGTGGAGACGGCGGCCGAGGGTACCGACGCCGCCATCCGGCGGGCCGGGCGGCTGGGCGGCCCCGGGGCCGTGGTGGTCAAGGTGAGCCGGCCGGACCAGGATCCCCGCTTCGACACGCCGGTGGTGGGGCCCCAGACGGTGCGCGCCATGCGGGCGGCCGGCGCCACCTGCCTGGCGGTGGAGGCCGGGCGCTGCCTGGTCCTGCACCGCGAGGCCGTGGTGCGGGCGGCGGACAGGGCCGGGATCGCCCTTGTCGCCCTCTGAGCGGACGAGCCCGGGCGGCCGACGGCCCCTGCGGCTCATGGTGGTGGCCGGCGAAGCCTCAGGCGACGCCTACGGCGCCGCGCTGGCCCGGGCCCTGGCAGCAGACGCCGGCAGGGTGGGCATCTTCGGCATGGGCGGCCGAGCCATGCGCGCCGCGGGGGTGCACCTGCTCCACGACGTCACCGGGCGCGGCGCGGTGGGCTTCACGGAGTCGCTGCGCCAGCTCCCCGTCTACCGGCGGGTGATGGCGCGGCTGGTGGAGGCGGCCCGGCGGCTGCGGCCGGCCGCGGCGGTGCTCATCGACTTCCCCGGCTTCAACCTCAGGCTGGGGCCGGCCCTGGCCAGGCTGGGCATCCCCGTGGTCTACTACATCCCGCCCGCCGTCTGGGCTTGGGGGCGGGGGCGAGCCCGGGTCGTGGCCGGCTTCGCCCGGGAGGTCATCTGCGCCTTCGACTTCGAGGTGCCCCTCTACCGCGAGGCGGGAGCCCCGGCGCGGTGGCTGGGGCACCCCATCCTGGACGACGTGCCCGCCCGGCCGCCCCAGGAAGAGGCCCGCCGCGCCCTGGGCCTGGCCGGCGCCGGGCCCGTGGTGGCCCTGCTCCCCGGAAGCCGCCACCAGGAGATCGATCGGCTCTACCCGGCCATGGCCGAGGCGGCGCGGCTGGTGCGGGCTCGCCGGCCCGACGTGCGCTTCCTGGCCTCGGTAGCGCCCGGCATCGCGCCGGAGCGGCTCCACGCCCTGGGCGGCAGCGCCCACCGGGAGGCGGGCATCCGGCTGGTGGAGGGCGGCGTCTGGCCCCTTCTGGCGGCCGCGGACGCCGCGGTGGTTTGCTCGGGCACGGCCACGCTGCAGGCCGCCCTGTGGCAGGTGCCCATGGTGGTGGTCTACCGGGTCTCGGAGCCCAGCTACCTGCTGGCCCGGCGCCTGGTGAGGGTGCCCTACATCGCCCTGCCCAACATCGTGGCGCGCCGCCGGGTGGTGGAGGAGCTGGTGCAGCACGAGGCGCGGGCGGACCGGATGGCGCAGGCGCTGCTGGAGCGCCTGGAAGACCCCCAGCGCCTGGCCCGGGAGCGGGCCGAGCTGGAGACGGTGCGGCTGCGCCTGGGGTCCCCGGGCGCCACGGCGCGGGCGGCCCGGGCCATCCTGGAGGTGGCCGGGGCGTGAGCGCGGGCCGTGACGGGCCCGGCGAGCCCGTGGACCTGATCATGACGGCCAACGGGCCCGGGGAGATCGCGGGATGGCTCTACCCGGTGGTGACGGAGGTGCGCCGGCGGCTCCGGCTGCGCCCGGTGCCGGGCCTGCGTCTCATCGCGTGGGCACCGCCGTGCAACTTCGCGTCGGGCCGGGAGCTGGAGGCGCTGGCGGGGCTGGGACCGTGGGACGGCCTCTTCGGACCCCGGGAGATGTGGGCCTTCATGCTGCGGGGGCGCCTTCCCGCCGGCTACCGGCCGGCCCGGCGGGGACTGGTGCTCTTCCTGGGGGGCGACCTCTTCTACGCCGCCCTGACCGCCCGGCGGCTGGGCTTCGCCGCCATGGCCTACACCGAGGGCCGTGCCCGGTGGCTGTGGGCGTACGAGCGCTTCTTCGTGCCCAACCGGCAGGCCGCCTCCCGGGCCGTCGGCATGGGGGCGCCGCCGCAGCGGGTGGAGGTGGTGGGCGACCTGGTGGTGGACGCGGTGGCTGCCAGATCGTCCCGGCCGGCGCCGCCCGTGCCCGACGGCGTTCCGACGGTGGGCCTGTTTGCGGGAAGCCGGGACTTTGAGGTACGCTGGGTCCTGCCGATGTTCGTCGAGGCGGCGGCCATCCTGCGCAGGCGCCTGGGCCGGCCCGTGCGGGTGCTGGCGGTGGTCTCCCCCTTCGCCTCCGAGGAGGCGCTGCGGGCGGCCACCCGGGCCGCCGGGGCCGAGGCCGGCGCCATCGAGTGGGTGCGCGACGCCGGATGGGCCGGCGAGGCCCGGGGGGCCGCCATGCGGCGCTGCCACGTCGCCATCACGGTGCCCGGCACGGTGACGGCCGAGCTGGGCGCGCTGGGGGTGCCTGCCGTCACGGTCCTGCCCCTGCACCGTCCCGAACTGATCCCGCTGGAGGGCGTCATGGGCCTCCTGGGGGCCCTGCCGCCGGTGGGGCCGCGCCTCAAGGCGGCCTTCGTGCGCCGGGCGGCCCGGCGGCTGGGGCCCGTCGCCATCCCCTCCCGGCGGGCGGGGCGGCGCCTGGCCCCCGAGCTGGTGGGGGAGGTGAGCCCCGAGGCCATCGCCGACGAGGCCCTGGCCCTGCTCCAGGACGAGCAGCGGCGCCGGGCCGTGGGCGAGGCCGAGCGGGAGGCCATGGGGCCCGCCGGGGCCGCGGCCCGCATCGTGGACCGGGTCTGGGCCCGGCTGGGACTGGCGGAGGCGGCGCCGTGAGCGGCCTGACGGGCGGGCGCCTGCTGTGGCGCGAGATCCGGCGGCACGGCGTGCCGCTGGCGGCCGGCACCGCCTGCCTGCTGGTGACGGTGGCCGGCACCCTGCTGCTGCCCATGGTGGTGGGCCGGGGCCTGTTCGACCACGTGCTGGGCGCCCGGGACCTGCGCGGCCTGGGCACCGTGCTGATGGCGACCGCGCTCATCTACGTGGTGCGGGGGCTGGCCCAGTTCGGGGCCACCTACCTGATGGCCTACGCGGGCCAGCGGGCCGTGGCCGACCTGAGGGCCCGGCTGCACGACCACCTGCAGCGCCTCTCGGTCGGCTACCTGCAGCGCCGCAGGGTGGGCGAGCAGGTCTCCCGCATCACCTCCGACCTGACCCTCATCCAGACGGCGCTGACGCCGGGCCTGTCGGACCTGGTGCAGAACCTGGCCCTCCTGGTGGGCACCACCGCCGTGGTCTTCTACGTGCGGTGGCGGCTGGCCCTGGTGGCTTTCCTGGTGCTGCCGCTGGCCGGCCTGGCCGTGGAGGCGTACGGCCGGCTCATCCGGCGGTACACCCGGGAGGCCCAGGAGCGGGTGGCCGACGTGGCGGGGATCCTCCACGAGAGCCTCAGCGCCATCCGGGTGGTCAAGGCCTTCACCCTGGAGGAGCAGCAGCGGCAGCGCTTCCGGGCCTCCAACGAGCAGCAGTTCAACGCGGCCATGAAGTCGGTCCAGATGATGGCCACCGCCTTCCCCGTGGTGGAGCTGCTCATGCTGGCCTCCATGGCCACCGTGGTCTACGTGGGCGTGCTCGACGTGGTCCACGGGTACCTGACCACGGGGGAGCTGGTGGCCTTCCTGTCCTACCTGGGCCTGGTGAGCGGGCCCGTGGCCAGCATCGGGCGCATCTACACCCAGATGCAGCAGGGCGTCGCGGCCGCGGACCGGGCGGCCGAGATCCTCAACCAGGCGCCCGAGGCCCCGGACCTGCCCGGCGCGGTGGAGCTGGAC
>DATCKV010000161.1:0-3253 GCA_036564285.1 Limnochordales bacterium | reverse complement strand
GAAGTCCCCCAGGTGGCTGTCCTCCTCTTCGCCGATGGGGGTCTCCAGCGAGACGGGCTCCTGGGCGATCTTCATGATCTCCCGCACCCGCTCCACCGGCATCTCCATCTCTTTGGCGATCTCCTCGGGGGTGGGCTCGCGGCCCAGCTCCTGGAGCAGCTGACGGCTCACCCGGATCAGCTTGTTGATGGTCTCCACCATGTGGACGGGGATGCGGATGGTGCGGGCCTGATCGGCGATGGCCCGGGTGATGGCCTGGCGGATCCACCAGGTGGCGTAGGTGCTGAACTTGTACCCCTTGCGGTAGTCGAACTTCTCCACCGCCTTGAGCAGGCCCAAGTTGCCCTCCTGGATCAGGTCCAGGAAGAGCATCCCGCGCCCCACGTAGCGCTTGGCGATGCTGACGACCAGGCGCAAATTGGCCTCCGCCAGGCGACGCTTGGCCTCCTCGTCGCCCTGCTCGATGCGCTTGGCCAGCTCCACCTCCTCCTCGGCCGTCAGCAGGGGCACCCGGCCGATCTCCTTGAGGTACATCCGCACCGGGTCGTCCAGCGCGATGCCCTCCAGGGCCTCGTCCAGGTCCTGGACCGCGTCGGACGTCTCCGCCATGCCGTCCTCGCCGGGCTCCAGGTGGCCGTCCTCGGGGGCGTCCGGCACGATGCTGATCCCCATGCTGGCCAGCTTCTCGTAGACGTCCTCGATCTGGTCCGGGCCCATGTCCGTGTCGCCCAGGACTTCCATGATCTCCCGGTACGACAGCGAACCCCGGCTCTTGCCCTTCTGGATCAGCTCGTCCAGGCCCTCGATCTCCGGCATCTCATGATCCTTGCCGCCTTCCACGCCGCTCCCCCCCTTCCGCGGCCCGATCCATCACGGCACCATCCCGTCGGCTCGTAGGGTCTCCCACACCTCCCGGTATGATACGGCAGCAGCGGCGAGCGATGCCAGGCGCTGGTGCGCATCGGCCCCCGGCCGGGCTGCCGCTTCGATCTTCGCCTCGATGGCCATCAATTCCCGCCGGCAGGCAGCGGCCCGCACGCCCTTCACGTATCCCTCCACGGCGTCGGGCCTCACGGCCAGCTCCGACGAGGCCAGCACCCGCCCCGCCACCTCCGCCAGGGCCGGATCGGCCAGGGCCGCCTCGCCGCCGGCCACGAGCGCGTCGAAAAGGGCCCCGTGCCCGGGCCCCGAGAAGTCGGCCCCCGTCAGGCGCCCCCTCAGCCTCGGCGCCAGCTCGGGCGTCTCCACCAGCAGCCGCAGCAGCGCCTGCTCGATGACCAACCCGCGCTCGACGCCGACCGCGGCGCTTCCTGCGGCAGGCGCCCCGCCCGCCTGGACGCGGACACCCACATCATTATACGCGGCGGCTGCGCCTCCGTATGCGCCTGCCGCCCTCACCCGCGCGCCCGCCCCCTCGCCGGCCGCGGCCACCTGCCGGCGCACCCGGCGGGCCCGCTCCATCTCCCGCCGCACGGCCCGGGCCGGTACCCCCAGCCGCCCCGCCACCTGCTCCACCAGGGCCTCCTGCTCGACCGCGTCGGGCACCTCCAGAAGAATGGGGAGGACGTTCGCTACGGCCGCGGCCTTTCCTGCGGAGCTGTCCAGCTCGGCGCCCGCCAGGGCCTGCTCCACGGCGAACTCCCAGACCCCCCGCGCCTCCTCCAGCACCGCCTCCATGGCCGGCCGCCCCTCCTGGCGCAGCAGGGAGTCGGGGTCGTGCCCCGGCGGCAGCACCGCCACCCGCACGTCGAGCCCCGCCGCCCGCAGCTGCTGCAGGCTCCGCAGCGCCCCGCCCTGCCCGGCCGCGTCGGCGTCGTACGCCACCACCACCTGGCGCACGAAGCGCGCCAGCAGCCGGCCGTGCTCAGGCGTCAGGCTGGTGCCGCAGGTGGCCACCGCCTCCTGCAGCCCGTACTGGTGCATGGCCAGCACGTCCATGTAGCCCTCGACCACCACCGCCCGCCCCGACCGGCGGATGGCCGCCAGGGCCCGGTCCAGCCCGTACAGCACCTGGCTCTTGCGGTAGACGGGCGACTCGGGGGAGTTGAGGTACTTGGGCTCCTGCCCCTCGGCCAGGGCCCGCCCCCCGAAGCCCACCACCCGTCCCTGCAGGTCGGCGATGGGGAAGATGAGCCGCCCCCGGAAGCGGTCGTAGTGCCGGCCGTCCTCCCGCTGCACCACCAGCCCGGCCTCCCGCAGCCGCTCCAGCTGCCGGGGATCGGCCCCCAGCGCCCGCTCCAGGGCGTGCCACTCGTCGGGGGCGTAGCCCAGCCGGAAGTCTCTCGCCACCTGGGCCGTCACGCCCCGCCTGGCCAGGTAGCGGCGCGCCCCCTCGGCGCCGGGATCCTTCCACAGCCGCTCGGCGAACCAGGCCGCCGCCCGCTCCTGCACCTCCCACAGGGCTTCCCGCTGGGCGCCGCCTCCGCCGGGCGCGGCCCCGCCCCGCAGCACCCGCTCCACCTCGGCGGCCATCCCCACCCGCTCGGCCACCCGCAGCACGGCCTCGGGGAAGCGCAGCCCCTGGATCTTCATGAGGAAGGTGAAGACGTTGCCGCCCGCCCCGCACCCGAAGCAGTAGAAGAGCTGCCGCTCCGGGCTGACGGTGAAGGAGGGGGTCCGCTCCTGGTGGAACGGGCACAGGCCCTTGTACGAGCGCCCCGCCGGCCGCAGCGCGACGAACTCCGACACCACCTCCACGATGTCGGCCCGCGCCCGCACCTGGTCGGCGACCGCCGCCAGCGCCCCGTAGCGGTCGGCGCCCCGCTGGCCCTCCACCCCATCGCCCCCTTCCCCGGACAGGCCCCGCCTTCATTCTCAGCGCGCGCCGCGCCCTCCTGCCCGCCTCCCTCCCCCGGGCGCGAAGAGCCCCGGGGCGCCGCCCCGGGGCTCACGCCCGGCGCTGTCTCGAGCCGGAGCCCGGCCCGCCTCCTCAGTCGGCCGCGTGGGCCTCCACCATGCGGGCCTTGCCGCCGGCCCTGGGCTTGCTCAGATTGGCCTGGGCCGCGGCCAGCCGCGCCACCGGCACCCGGTACGGCGAGCAGCTGACGTAGTCGAGCCCCGCCTCGTGGAAGAACCAGATGGAGGCCGGGTCGCCGCCGTGCTCGCCGCAGACGCCCACCACCAGCTCGGGGTTGGCCTGCTTGCCCCGCTCCACGCCCATCTTCACCAGCTGCCCGACGCCCTCGGTGTCCAGGGTCTGGAACGGGTCGGCCTTGAGCAGCCCCTTCTCGATGTAGGTGGGCACGTACTTGCC
>DATCKV010000160.1:0-4770 GCA_036564285.1 Limnochordales bacterium | reverse complement strand
ACCGCGCCCGGCGCCTGGTGGATCTCCCCATCCGGTACCGGGGCTTCGAGGGCCCCGACGAGTTCCTGGTGGGCTACGGGCTGGACTGGCGGGAGGACCTGCGGCACCTGCCCTACCTGGCGGTGCTGGCGGGGCCTTGAGTGAGCCTGACGACAAAGACGTCGCAGGGCCCCGACCAGCCGCCGCCCGCTCCCGTCCGGCCGCCTCCGCCGCCGGCCTGCCGCACCGGCCGGAGATGGCCGGCACCGGGGGCCGCCTGCAGGCAGGTGGCCGGCTCCCGCCGGCCGGTCGGGTGGGTCTCGCCGCTGGTGCCCGGCTCCCGGTCTCCCGGGACCTCCGGGGCGCCCTCGGGGAGGCTCCCGCCCGACCGAGACCGGCACCGCCGCCTGGCCGCTGCCGCGGCCCCGGCGCACCGCCGGCGTCGCCGGCTCCGGTGGCCCCGGCCGACCGGGCCTGCCGGCCCGGGAAGGGGCCTGCGCCGTCAGGACCCTGCAGCCGCACCCTATCATGCCCTCGCCTGGGTGTCGATGTAGCGGTTTCCACGCCCCGGGCGGCTGGCGGCTGTCCAGGGTCCCGGGCTCCGCCGGGCTCTTCTTTTCGGACCGGATCGGGATTTAAAGCGGTTGCATGCTCCCAACCCGTGTCGGGCGGGGAGGTGGGCGGCCCGGCGCCGCGGAACTCCAACCGGCCGGCGGCTCACGGGCGCGCCGGCGCGGGGGGTCGGCGGCGGCATGACGGACGACGACCTGGCCCAGCGGGCTCGGGCGCTGCACTTCAGCTCCCTGGTCTTCGACGCCCACGCGGACACCATCGCCCTGGACGTGGTGGAGGGGCGGCGCCATCTGGATGAGACGGGCCGCGGCGGTCACGTGGACCTGCCCCGTCTCCGCCAGGGAGGCGTGGGGGTGCAGGTCTTCTCCGTCTTCGTGCCGCCGGCGGTGCCGACGCCCTACAACGCGCTGCGGGCCCTGGCCATCCTGGATGCCCTGGCGGCCGAGGTGGAGCGGGCGGCCGGCGCCGTGATCTGGGTGCGGCGGGCCGCGGACCTGGACGAGGTGCGCCGCACCCGCAAGGTGGGCGTCATCGCGAGCCTCGAGGGCTGCGAGGTGCTGGCCGGCAGCCTGGCCGTGCTGCGCACCCTGTACCGGCTGGGGGTGCGGGCGGCGGGGCTCACCTGGAACGTGCGCAACGAGCTGGCCGACGGGGTGGGGGAGCCCCGGGGCGCAGGGCTGACCGCCTTCGGCCGCGAGGCGGTGGCGGAGATGGAGCGCCTGGGGATGGTGGTGGACGTCTCGCACCTCTCGGAGGCCGGTTTCTGGGAGGTGATGGAGGTGGCCACCCGGCCCGTCATCGCCTCCCATTCCAACGCCCGGGCGGTGTGCGACCACGTGCGCAACCTGACCGACGATCAGATCCGGGCCCTGGCCCGCAAGGGCGGGGTGATGGGCATCAACTTCTTCCCGGGCTTCCTGCGGCAGGATGGCCAGGCCACCCTGGAGGACGTGGTGCGCCACATCGACCACGTGGTGGAGCTGGTGGGGCCGGACCACGTGGGCCTCGGCTCGGACTACGACGGCATCACCCGGGTGCCGCAGGGGCTGGAGGACCCGTCGCGGCTGCCGGCCCTGACCGAGGCGCTGCTGCGCCGGGGCTACGGCGACGAGGCCGTCCGCAAGATCCTGGGGGAGAACTTTGCCCGGGTCTTCCGGGCGGCTCTCGGCTGATGCCGTCCGGCCTGTCCCGGCCGGCCCGGACCGGGTAGACTTGCGCAGGGGAGGGGGAGCGGCAGAGGTGACGATCCGCAAGGCCGTCATCCCGGCGGCCGGGCTGGGGACGCGCTTTCTGCCCGCGACCAAGGCCCAGCCCAAGGAGATGCTGCCCCTGGTGGACAAGCCCACCATCCAGTACATCGTCGAGGAGGCGGTCGCCTCCGGCATCGAGGACATCCTCATCATCACCGGCCGCAACAAGCGGGCCATCGAGGACCACTTCGACCGCTCCATCGAGCTGGAGCTGGCCCTGGACGGCAGCCACAAGGAGGAGCTGCTGAAGCTGGTGCAGGACGTCTCCGAGCTGGTGGACATCCACTACGTCCGCCAGAAGGAGCCCAGGGGGCTGGGGCACGCGGTCTGGTGCGCGCGCAAGTTCATCGGCGACGAGCCCTTCGCGGTGCTGCTGGGCGACGACGTGGTGCGGGCCGAGGTGCCGGCCCTCAAGCAGCTGATGGAGGTCCACCGGCGCACGGGTGGCTCGGTGCTGGGCGTGCAGGAGGTGCCGCCCGCGGAGGTGAGCCGCTACGGCATCATCCGCCCCCGCCCCGTGGAGGACCGCCTCTACGCGGTGGAGGACCTGGTGGAGAAGCCCGAGGCGCACCAGGCGCCCTCCCGGCTGGCCGTGCTGGGGCGGTATATCCTGGAGCCGGAGATCTTCTCCATCCTGGAGCGGACCCCGCCGGGCGCGGGCGGCGAGATCCAGCTGACCGACGCCCTGCGGGAGCTGGCCCGGCGGCGCCCCATCTGGGCGTACGTCTTCGAGGGGCGGCGCTACGACGTGGGCGACAAGCTGGGCTTCCTGGAGGCCACGGTGGAGCTGGCCCTGGAGCGCCCGGATCTGGGTCCGCCGTTCAGGGAGTACCTGCTGCGGCTAGTGCCGCGGCTGACGCAGCCCGGCCAGCGAGCCGCCGGGCGCACGTGAGGAGGCGGCGCGATGCAGACGGAGGTCTTCAAGGTCCCCGGCGTCTCGTGCGAGCACTGCCGGCGGGCCATCACCGAGTCGGTGCAGGAGCTCCCGGGCATCGCCCGGGTGGACGTGGACCTGGCGGGCAAGACGGTCACCGTGACGTACGACCCGGCCGCGACGGGCGCGGACCGGATCCGTCTCGCCATCGAGGAGGCGGGCTATGACGTCGCCTCGTGACGGGGTCCGGAGCCGGCCGGCGGGCGCCGGCCCGTCCGGCTCCGGGCGCACCCTGCTGCTGGCCTACGGAGCGGCCACCGCGGCGCTGACCCTGGCGGCCACCCTCTACGTGCGGGTGCCGGGACCGGGCGCCGGCCAGTACTTCAACCTGGGCGAGGCCGTCATCTACACGGCCGCCCTGCTGGCGGGGCCCTGGGTGGGCGCCTCGGGGGCCGTGGGGGCGGCTCTGGCCGATCTGCTGCTGGGGGGCGCGGCGTGGGCGCCGTGGACCCTGGTGGTGAAGGCCGTGGAAGGGGCGCTGGTGGGCTGGCTGGCGGGCCGGGGCCCGTCGGAAGGCCGCCGGTGGGGTCGAGACCTGGCGGCCATCGTGCCGGGGGCCCTCTGGATGATGGCGGGCTACGCGCTGGCGGCGTGGGTCCTGCTGGGACCGGGGGCCGTGCCGCCCGAGCTGGTCATCGACGGCCTGCAGACGGCCACCTCTGCGGCCGTGGCCCTGGTGCTGGCGCCGGCCCTGCGCGCCGCGGTGCGCCGCGGCGGCCGGGGCGTCACCGCCCTGCCGGGATGACCACGTAGTCGCAGGTGGGCTGGCCGCTGCTCATGCTGCTGTGCTGGTGGAGCTCCACCGGCCCGGCGGCCGCCTCCAGGAGCCCCTGCAGCATGGCCCGGTGGATGGCGCAGACGCTGGCCCCGTGGTCCGCCAGGAGCTCCCGGAAGACGCAGCTGTTGAAGCGCAGGCCCACCGAGCCGTCGGGCCGGCGCCACACCTGCTGCACCGCGCCCACCTGCGCGAGCGCCGACGCCAGCCGCTCCGCGGCGGCGCCGTCCGCTCGCCCGTCTCCGGCGGTCGGCGGCTCCGCCGGGCCGGGCCGGCCGCCGCCCGCCTGCCGGCCCAGGCGCTGGCCCTCCCGGTGGGCCGCCTCCTCGGCAGCCCGGAGGGCCTCCGGCCCCAGGCGCTCCACGGTCTCCACCAGCAGCCGGGCCAGGGTGAGCCACTCCCGCCGGGGGAACTGCAGCGTCACCGCTTCGTCGGAGGCCGAGTAGCGCTTGCCCGGCCGGCCGCCCCGGCCGCTCTTCTCCAGCACCGACTCCACCAGCCCGATCTCCTCCAGGCGGGCCAGGTGGGTGCGGGCCACGTTGGGGTGCAGGGAGAAGGCCTCCGCGATCTCCTGCACGGTGAAGCTGCGGGGCCGGCTGCGGGCCAGCCTCTCGTAGATGGCGAACCGGGTGGGGTCCGCCAGCACCGCGGCGATGTCCGTCGGCTGCGTGGCCATGGGCACCGTCCTCCCCATCGCGGCTCCAGCATAGGTGCCGGGTTGAAAACGTGTCAACGTGACGAATGCCCTCGACCATGGGGACGTTGGACATGGCCCCGGGGCAGGGCAGGGGAGCGGGGAGCCGCCGCGGAAGACCGGTCGGGCCGGTGGGGGGCGCGGTCGTGGGGCGTCTCATCGCGGTGGTCAACCAGAAGGGCGGGGTGGCCAAGACCACCTCCACCTACCACCTGGGCGTCTGGCTGGCCCGGCTGGGCCGGCGGGTGCTCTGGGTGGACCTGGATCCCCAGGCGGCCCTGTCGGCGTGGTGCGGCGTCACCAGCGGCCAGGACGGCCCGCCGGGCACCTACCACGGCCTGCTGAGCCGCATGCCGGTGGAGCGCCTGGTGGTGCGGGACCGGCACGGCCCGGACCTGGTGCCGGCCGGGCTGGAGCTCTCCCTGGCCGAACTGGAGCTGGTGGGGCAGATGGCGCCGGAGCGGCGGCTGGCGCGCCTGCTCACTCCCGTGCGAGACGCCTACGACTACATCCTGGTCGACACCCAGCCCTCGCTGGGTCTGCTGACGCAGAACGCGCTGGTGGC
>DATCKV010000159.1:0-5060 GCA_036564285.1 Limnochordales bacterium | reverse complement strand
TCACGCCGGTGGTCACCCTGTACCACTGGGACCTGCCGCAGGCGCTGCAGGAGCGGGGCGGGTGGACCAGCCGCGACACCGCCTACCGCTTCGCCGACTACGCGGCCTTCCTCTTCGACCGCCTGGACGAGGCCGTGCCGTACTGGATCACCCACAACGAGCCCTTCGTGGTGGCCATCCTGGGGCATGTGACCGGCGAGCACGCCCCAGGGCTGCAGGATCCCGTCGCGGGCCTGCGGGTGGCGCACCACCTCCTGCTCTCCCACGGCCTGGCCGTGCAGGCCTACCGGGAGGGCGGCCGCCGCTCGGGGCGCATCGGCATCACCCTCAACCTGTCGCCCGTGGAGCCGGCCGGCGAGACGAGCCGCGACGAGGAGGCGGCGCGGCGCCTGGACGGCCTGCTCAACCGGTGGTTTCTGGACCCGCTCTTCTACGGGCGCTATCCGGCCGACATGGTGGCGCGCTTCCGGGAGGTGGGCCTGCCGCCGCCCGAGCCCGCCGAGGAGGAGATGCGCCAGATCGCCCGGCCCATCGACTTCCTGGGCGTCAACTACTACAGCCGCCAGCTGGCCCGCCACGACCCCGGCGAGCCCCTGCTGGAGATGCGGCAGGTCGAGGGCCCCCTGCCCAAGACCGCCATGGGCTGGGAGATCTACCCGCAGGGCCTGCGGCTGCTGCTGAGGCGCCTGCACCGGGAGTACACCCGGGACCTGCCCATCCTCATCACCGAGAACGGCGCCGCCTTCGACGACGCCGTCTCGCCCGACGGCGCCGTGCACGACCCGGACCGGGTGGCCTACCTGCGGGAGCACCTGCTGGAGCTCGCCCGGGCCATCGACGAGGGCGCACCCGTGCAGGGCTACTTCCTGTGGTCGCTGCTGGACAACTTCGAGTGGGCCCACGGCTACAGCAAGCGCTTCGGGATCCTCTACGTCGACTTCGAGACCCAGGCCCGCATCTGGAAGGACAGCGCCCACTGGTACCGCCGGGTCATCGAGGCCAACGCGGTGGTCGACTGACCGCCGCCGGAGCGGAGGAGGCGGGGGCCGCGCCCGGCGCGGCCCCCGCCCGGTCTCAGCTCGCTGCCACCTTCTGCGAGGTGGCCGCGGCGTAGGCCTGGCGCAGCTGCTCCGCCACCTCGGGGTTGCGCAACGTGGTGACGTCGCCCAGCGGCGCCCCGTGCACGATGTCCCGCAGCAGTCGGCGCATGATCTTGCCGCTGCGGGTCTTGGGCAGGTCCGGGGTGAAGAGCACCCGGTCGGGACGGGCGATGGGGCTGATGACCTGGGCCACCTTCTCCTTCAGCTCCCGCTCCAGCTGCTCCGACGGCTGCCAGCCCTCCTTGAGGATCACGAAGGCCACCGGCACCTGTCCCTTGATGGCGTGGTTGGCCCCGATGACGGCCGCCTCGGCCACCGCGGGGTGCTCCACCAGCGCGCTCTCGATCTCCATGGTGGAGAGCCGGTGCCCGGCCACGTTCATCACGTCGTCGACCCGGCCCAGCACCCAGAAGTAGCCGTCCTCATCCCACTTGGCCCCGTCGCCGGGGTAGTAGGTCTGCCGGTCCCAGCGGGACCAGTAGGTCTCCACGTACCGCTGGTGGTCGCCCCATATGGTGCGCAGCATGGCGGGCCACGGGCGCAGGATGGCCAGGTAGCCGCCCCCGCCGGGCGGCACGGGCTTGCCCTGGTCGTCCAGCACGGCCGCCCGGATGCCCGGGAAAGGCCGGGTCGCCGAGCCCGGCTTGGTGACGGTGATGCCCGGCAGCGGGGTGATGAGGATCATGCCGGTCTCCGTCTGCCACCAGGTGTCCACGATGGGGCACCGCTCGCCGCCGATGACCCGGTGGTACCAGACCCACGCCTCGGGGTTGATGGGCTCCCCCACGCTGCCCAGCAGCCTCAGGCTCGACAGGTCGTGGCGGCGGGGGTACTCCTCGCCCCACTGCATGAACTGCCGGATGGCCGTGGGCGCGGTGTAGAAGATGTTGACGCCGTAGCGCTCCACCATGCTCCAGAGCCGGTCCTTGTCGGGCCAGTCGGGCGACCCCTCGTACATGACCGTGGTGGCCCCGTTGGAGAGCGGGCCGTAGACGATGTACGAGTGGCCCGTGATCCAGCCGATGTCCGCGGCGCACCAGTACGTGTCCTCTTCCTTCAGGTCGAAGACCCACCTGGTGGTGGCGTACACCCCCACCAGGTAGCCGCCGGTGGTGTGGACGATGCCCTTGGGCTTGCCGGTGGTGCCGCTGGTGTACATCATGAACAGCATGTCCTCGCTGTCCATGGGCTCCGGCGGGCACAGCGGCTCGGCCGACGCCATCAGGTCGTGCCACCAGAGGTCCCGGCCGGGGGTCATGGGCACGGCGGCGCCGGTGCGGCGCACCACCACCACCTTCTCGATGCCCCCGGCCATCTTCACGGCCTCGTCGGCCCGCTGCTTCTGGGGGATGCGCTCGCCGCGCCGGTAGTACTCGTCGCAGGTCACCAGCACCCGCGAGCCCGAGTCCGCGATGCGCTGGGCCAGGGCCGTGGGGCTGAAGCCCCCGAAGACCACGGAGTGGACGGCGCCGATGCGGGCGCACGCCAGCATGGCCACGGGCAGCTCGGGGATCATGGGCAGGTAGAGGGTCACCCGGTCGCCCTTGCGCACCCCCAGCGACTTGAGCACGTTGGCGAATCGGTTGACCTGGCGGAAGAGCTCCTGGTACGTCAGCACCCGGGTGTCGCCGGGCTCGCCCTCCCAGATGATGGCTGCCTTGTTCTTGCGGGGCGTGGTCAAGTGCCGGTCGACGCAGTTGACGGAGGCGTTGATCTGGCCCCCGATGAACCACCGGGCGTCGGGAGGGTTCCACTCCAGCACCCGGTCCCACTTCCGGAACCACTGCAGCTCCTCGGCCCAGCGCGCCCAGAATCCCTCGAAGTCTTCGTCGGCCTGGCGGTAGACGTCGGGGTCGCTGACGTTGGCCCGGGCCTTGAACTCGGCGGGCGGCGGGTACCGGCGCTGCTCCTGCAGCAGCGAGTCGATGGGCCTGCTCATGGCGCTGCGGCTCGCCCCCCTGTGCCTGTGCCCGCGATCCGATACCGCTCTCAACCGGCCGCGGCCGCAGGCGAGTATCGTTCCTATGATAGGGCGGCCAGGGGGTTGTTGCAAACGCGCGCGAATAACGGCGGGGCCGGATCCGGGTCAGGCCCCGCCGGCAGGGTGGTCCGAACGAGGATGACCCCCGTGGCGGGCCGCTCCGGCGTGGTGGTGCCCCTCCCCCTCGACCGGGACGAAGAGCATGGCCGGGGGGAGGGCGGACGTGCGGCGGCTCAGGTAGGCCTGCGGGTCGGCCAGCACCTGGGCCAGGCGAGTGCCCGGCTCCACCGGGATGAACTCCAGCCCGTGGCGGCGGGCCAGGTCGTGGGAGTGCTCGCAGAAGGCGCCGGGCACTGCCAGCACCGCCTTCACGCCGCTGTCGACGAAGAGGCGGGTGACGGCTGCCCGCCGCCCCTGCCGCACGCTGAGGGCCGGGTTGGGCAGGTAGGTGACCTCGCCGGTCTCCGTCTCGATGACGGCCGCGACGGGGCCCTCGGGCAGGGGGACGATCCGCTCCCGGTCCTCCGCGAGCACCGCTCCGATGCGCAAGGCAGACCCCTCCTGTCAGGTGTCTATGCGGCCCAGGCCGCCAGCCCGTACAGCACGACGCCGGTCAGCACCGTAAGGCCCAGGTTGCCCCAGCGGGCCTGCACCCACGCGGCCGGCACCAGGGCCGCCACCGAGGCCGCCAGGTGGGCCCACGCCCCGGGCGCTCCCCGCTCGGGCAGCACCGAGGCCACCAGCAGCGCGGCGATGACCGCCGGCGTCACCAGCCGCAGCGCCCACAGGGCCTCCTCCCCCTGCCCCTGAGGGGAGTCGGGCCGGCGCGGCTGCCCGCCGTGCCGGGTCAGGGAGCGCCGGGCCATCCAGAGGGGCACGGCGCGCATCAGGTACGTGCCGACTCCCACCGCCAGGAACAGCGCCACCATCTCCGCCCGCACGCTCACGGCCGCCCGCCGGACCCCCCGCCATCCGGGCGCCGCCACCACGCCCAGCCGACCAGCGGGCCCGCCAGCCCGGCCGCCAGCACACCCCAGCGCTGCCAGCCGCCCAGCCACGAGACCACGGCCACCGCAGCCCCGGCCGCGGCGCTGGCGCGCAGGGCTGCGGCCTCACGGCGGCGCCCCGATCCGCCGTTGCCGGCCAGCAGCGGCGTCAGCAGCGCCGCGAACAGCGCCGGCAGGGCAAACGACATGGCCGCGGCCGCTGCCGGGAAGCGGGCGGCCAGGGCGCCGCCGCCGGCGGCGCCCAGCCAGGTGCCCCCCACCCAGGCCCCGTAGGCGGCCGCCTCCAGCCCCAGCAGCCAGTACCGGGAAGCCGGCCGCCCGGGGAGCAGGGCTGACGCCACGGCGAAGACCTCGTCCGTCAGGCCGAAGGCCGACAGGGCAAGCCCGCCGCCGCCCATGGGCGGCATCACCGGCGCCAGGGCGGGCCCGTACAGCAGGTGCCGGACGTTGATGGCAAGCCCTGCCAGGGCCGCCGCCGGGCCCGGGAGCCCCGCCCCGATCATCCCGGTCAGGGCGAACTGGCTGGCGCCCGCGTAGACGATGACGGACATGAGGACGGCTTCGGCCGCGCTCAGGCCGGTCTGACGCGCCGCCACGCCGAAAGCCACCGCGGCAGGCAGGTACCCTGCGGCGATGGGGGCCGCCGCCCTGACCCCGGCGGCGAACGAGCCGCGTGCCACGCCCTTCATCCCCATGCGGGGTGCATTATGCGCCGGGCCCGGGTCTCTCCTGCCCGCGGCGCAGGCGCCAGGGGAGCGCGGGGCCGGCACCGAACCAAGCCCCACCACCCAGGCGGGAGGCGAGGGCATGTCCCGAGAGGTGCTGCGCGAGCTGGTGTCGGCCCTGAGCCGTCTGCGGCGGGAGGCCGCCGATTTCGAACGCGTGGACCAGTGGGCCGGGAGGCTGGAGCAGCACCTGGCCGAGCTGGAGTTCCTGGCGGCCGTGCCGGTCCCGGACCAGGCCGAGCCGGCC
>DATCKV010000158.1:0-8602 GCA_036564285.1 Limnochordales bacterium | reverse complement strand
CTTCCTGCAGCTGCTGTCGGAGACCCGGGGAAGGGGATGACGAGCCGCCGTGGCCATCACCCGCATCCGGCGCCACCGGCCCCGGGTCGAGATCATCAACATGGTCGACGTCATGTTCTTCCTGCTGGCCTTCTTCATGGTCTTCAGCACCTTCCGCACCAATCCGGCGACCCTCAACCTGGACCTGCCCCGGGCCGTCACCGCCACCCGGGAGGCCCCGTCGGAGGTGGTGGTGAGCATCGACCGGCAGGGCCGGTATTTCCTCAACGGGCGCCCGGTGAGCCTCGCCCAGATGACCACCCTGGTGGGTGACGCGGTGCGGCGCCAGCCCGACCAGCTGGTGGTGGTGCGGGCAGACCGGGAGGTGCAGTACGACCGGGTCGTCCAGGCCATCGACGCCCTCCGGCGGGCGGGCGCGTACCGCCTGGGCCTGGCGGTCCAGGTGAGCGGAGCGGCGGCCCGGTGAGCGCCCAGGCCTGCCGCGCCCGGGCGCCCGCATCAGGGGAGGCGATGCCGGCATGAGCGTGCGCGCACCGTCCTCCACGGATCCGGGGCGGCTGGAACCCTTCGTGGTGGTCTCCCTGGCGCTGCACGTGGTGCTGCTGCTGCTCTTCTCCCGGCTCCTGGCCAGCCAGCGCTACGTGCTGCCGATGGGTGAGGGGGCCGTGGTGCAGGTGATCCCGGTGCCGCCGGCGCCGCAGACCGCGGTGACGACCCGCGCCACGGCCCAGCGCTCGGCGCCGGGCGGCTCGGGCCAGGAGACGTCCAGGCCGGCGCGGCCGGCTGCCGCCACGGCCGTGGCATCCCAGCCCCGCCCGGCCACGCAGCCCAAGGGGCCGGGCACGGAGGCGCCGGTGGGGCGGGGCCAGGCTCAGGCGCCCCCGGCGTCGTCCGCGTCGGGTACGCCGGCGCGGGCCTCGCAGGAGCTGCTCACCTCGCCCGGAAGCCCCGTGACGGCCGTCACCCGTGCCGCGGCCCGGGAGGAGCTGTCCGGCCAGAGCGGCGAGGGCCTCCGGGGAGGCCAGGGCGCTCAGGCGCAGGGCGCCGTGGCCCGCCCCGGCGGTGAGGGCACCGGCGGCGTGCAGGCCGGCAACCCGCCGCCCGGGCCGCCGGAGCCCGACTTCAGCGCCGCCGTGGTGGTGCCGGGCGCCGGCGTGCCCCAGTACCCCAAGAACGCGGTCACCTACGGCGTGGAGGGCCGGGTGGTCGTGACAGTGCAGGTGGGGGCGGACGGCCGGGTGACCGCGGTGAAGGTGAGCCAGAGCTCTGGCAACGAAGCCCTGGACCGGGTCGCGAGCCGGTGGGTGCAGGAGCAGTGGCGCTTCAAGCCCTCCGCGGCCGGCCGCCCGTACCAGGTCTCGGTGCTCTTCGAGTTCGCCATCCAGCGGGATGACCAGGGCCGGGCCGAACCTCGGGTCAGCTTCCGGCTGCTGGACGAGCGGGTGCGCTACCTGTAGGGCCATCCTCGGCAGACGAGTCGGGCAGGTGTGAGGCAGGGCATGAGCAGGCGGCAGGGGAGCCACGGCGGCAGTGTCCGGGGCGCGTCCGGAGCCGTGCGGCGGGTCGCGGTCTGCCTGGCGGCGGTCGCCCTCGCGGCGGCCGCGGCCGGCGGCGCCGGCGCCCAGGAGAAGGCTCCGGCCGGGGCGCAGGCCCCGGCCTCAGGCGGCGGCGGGCGAGTGGAGATCGCCAACGAGTTCATCCGCATCGTGGTCAACAGCTCCCCCGACGCGACGGGCCGCTTCTCCGTCAGCACCACGGGGGGCAACCCGGACCGAGGCGACGACGACAACCGGCCGCTCATCTACGGCGGGGCCGAACCGTGGACGTCGTTCACCACGGTGCAGATCGACGGCGTCCACTACATCTTCGGTGGGCCCACCCACCGGCCGGCGGGGGCGGGAGGGCCGTACGGCCAGATGACCGCGGCGCCGCGCCTCGCCGACCAGGGCCAGCGCATCGACGCGGCGTGGGACTTCCCCCCCGGTGTGGAGGTGACGCAGCGCCTCAGCATCGCCCGGGGGCCCACCACGGGGCTTCTGGACACGGCCCGCATCGAGTACGTGGCCACCAACCACGACCGCCAGCCCCACCGGGTGGGCCTGCGGGTCGTCATCGACACCATGGCGGGCAGCAACGACGGGGCCCCCTTCCGGGTGGGGGAGCGGGCCGTGGAGACCGACACCCGCATCGCGCCCACCCAGGCGGGCATCCCGGAGTTCTGGCAGGTCTTCGACTCCCTGACGCAGCCGGCCGTGGTGGCGCAGGGGATGCTGCGAGGCGGCGAGGTGACCCCGCCGGATCGGGTCTACTTCACCAACTGGGGCGTCCTGCGGGAGAGCCTGTGGGACTTCGACTTCCAGCCGGGGCGCACCTTTGAGCGCAAGGGCGAGTTCGAACTGGACAGCGCGGTGGCCCTCTTCTTCGACCCGCAGGAGATCGGGCCCGGCGAGAGCCGCTCCGTGGTGATCTACTACGGCCTGGGCGGGCTCAGCATCGTGCCCGGCCACCTGGCCATTGGGCTGTCGAGCCCGGAAATGGCCGTCATCGGCCAGCCCGACCCGGTCTCCATCGTGGCCTACATTCAGAACACCGGGCAGGGCACGGCCCTGGACGTGAAGGCGCGGCTGGATCTCCCCGACGGGCTGGAGCTGGTGCCGGGTGCCTCGGCCGACCGCTCCCTGGGCGACATCCCGGCGGGCGGCACGGTGCAGGTGACCTGGTCCGCCCGGCTGACGGCTCGGTCGGCCGGCAGCCTCACCTTCTCGGTGCGGGCGGAGGCGACCAACGCCGAGCCCAACGTGGCCCGGCGTACCCTGCGGGTCGTCAACCCCGCCCGCCTGTCGCTGCAGCTCAGGGGGCCCGCCCGCCTGGAGGTGGTAGACGGGCGGTGGAGTCCGTCGCCCTTCGAGGTGACCGGCTCGGTGCGCAACGACGGCGGGGCCGACGCCTACGGCGTGGTGGCGCAGCTGGTGACGCCGTACGGGCTGCAGGTGGCACCCGGAGACGACTCCCGGCGCTACGTCGGCACGCTGCAGCCGGGTGAGCAGCTGCAGCTGCGGTGGCTGGTGGTGCCCACCGGCGTCAGCGGCAACGTCCCCTACTCCCTGCGGGTGAGCTACGCCGGCGCCGAGGAGGTGCCCGCCCCCACCAACACGGTGGCCGTGCCGCCGCTGGACGCCGAGGTGCTGGTGGTGCCGGGCGCCGGGTGGGACGGGTCGTCGGTGCGGCCGGGCCAGGCGTTCAACGTGGAGATAAGGGGCCGCAACCTGCCGCCCTTCGCCGCCGCCCGGCTGGAGGTGGCCTTCGACCCGGCGGTGGTGCGCCTGGCAGGCGGCGCGCTGGGCGTCGACGTCGGCACCTTCTTCGTGGCGGCGCCGGACGGGGCCGGGGGGCAGGCGCCGGCGAGGTCGGCGTTCCGGGTGGTGGCGGCCGACGATGAGGCGGGCCGGGTCAGCGTGGAGACGGGGCCTCCGGCCGCCGGGGTGAGCGCCGCCAGCCTGGTGGTGCTGCGCCTGCAGGCCGTGGCGCCGGGGCAGGGGCTGGTGCAGGTGGTGGCGGCGGAGCTGCAGGACGCCGCGGGCCGGGTGCTCTTCCGCATCACGCCCCAGGGGCAGCGCCCCCGGCTCACCGTGACGGTGCAGGCGCAGGGCACCCGGTAGGCGGCCCGGTGCGGTGCCGGCCCGGGCCGCCGGCAAGCAACGGAGGGAATGGGGAGCGGGAATGGTCGGCTACCGGCATCGCAGGACGTGGTCCGAAGCGTGCGCGGCGGGCTGGCTGGCGGCGGCGCTGGCAGGGGTGATGGCCGCGGCGAGCCTGGTGGGCGGCGCTGCCGGCGTGGCCCGCGCGGAGACGGGCAGCGCCAGCCCGCCCGTCATCGCCGACGTGCCGCCGGATCACTGGGCGTACCAGGCCGTGCTGACCCTGGTGCAGCGGGGGTACCTCACCCTCCAGGCGGGGCGCTTCGACGGCTCCCGCCCCGTCGACCGCTACACCCTCGCGGCCGTCATCGCGCGCCTGCTGCAGGACGTCGAACGGGGCCAGACCCGGCTCTCGGGCGACGACCTGCAGCTGGTGCGGCAGCTGACCAACGAGTTCCGCACGGAGCTGGCCCGATGGCAGGACCAGCGCTCCCAGCTGGCCCAGCGGCTGGACGGGCAGGCGCGCGACGTGGTCCGCATCGACGCCAAGCTGAGCGACGCCCTGGCACGCTTCTCCCAGTACGCCAACGAATCGGACCGGCGGCTGCAGCAGGTGGAGCAGGCCACCCAGGCCCTCAACCAGCAGCTGGGCGTCGTCTCCCAGCGTCTCACCCAGGTGGAGAGCGCGGCCAGGGGCCTGGGCACCGTGGTGCAGGACATCAACGCCCGGCTGGACGAGCTGACCCAGGCCAACCAGGCCCTGCAGGAGCAGATCGCCCGCACGGGCGGGCTGACGCAGCAGCTGCAGCAGGCGGGGCAGTCCACCTCCCAGAGGCTGGAGGCCTCGGCGGCGCAGCTGCAGCAGGTGCAGGCCTCACTCCAATCCCTCCAGCAATCCCTGGAAGGACAGCAGCGGCGCGCGGACGAATTGAGCACCCGGCTGAGCCAGCTGGATCAGCGGCTGCAGGCCGTCAGCGACAGCCTGGCGAGCCTGACGGGCTCCCTGACCCAGAGCGGCATCGCCCCGGAGCAGGCGGGGGAGGTGCTGCGCACCTCGGCTCAGGAGCTGGCCGATTTGCGGCAGCAGCTGGGCACATGGCAGCGGGAGCGCGACGCGCTGCGTTCGGAGGTGGCGTCGCTGCGGGCAAGCCTGGACCAGGAGCGGGCCCGCACCGACGAGATCATCCGAGGCCTGGTGCGGGAGGGAGGCCCCACGCCCGCCCCGACGGCTGAGCTGCAGCAGCAGATCGACCAGCTGCGCAGCCAGAACCGCTGGCTCATGGCGGCTGCGCTGGCCGGGGTGGTGCTGGCGGTGGCGGGGCTGATCAGCTGGTGACCTGACGGCGACGGGGCCGGGCCCGGCCCTCAGGGTATGGAACAGGGGCGTGCGATGCTGGCAGGGGTGGTCTTCGTCTCGGGCGCGGTGCTGATGGGGCTGGAGATGGTGGGCAGCCGCCTGCTGGCCCCCTACTTCGGCAACTCCATCTACGTCTGGGGCAGCCTCATCTCCGTGGTGCTGGCCTCCCTGACCGCCGGGTACTTCCTGGGCGGCCGGCTGGCCGACCGGCGCCCGAGCCCCGAGTGGATGGGCTGGCTCATCGTGGCCCCCGGAGCCTTCGTCACCACCATGCCCCTCTGGGCCGGGCCCTTCAACTTCTGGATGATCAACACCGGGATCGGCATCCGGGAGGGCTCGCTGCTGTCGGCCCTGGTGCTCTTCTTCGTGCCGGGGCTCTTCCTGGGGACCGTCTCGCCCTACGCCATCCGGCTGGCCGCGGAGCGGCTGCAGACCATCGGGACCACGGCGGGGCTCCTCTACGCCGTCTCCACGGCCGGCAGCATCGCGGGGACCCTCTTCACCGCCTTCTACCTGGTGGCCTGGCTGGGCGTGACCCACATCCTCTACCTGCTGGGCGGCATCCTGGTGCTGCTGGGCCTGCTGGTGGTGGCCTGGGGACAGCGGAGGCGCCTGCAGCCGGCAGAGGTGCGGAGCCCGTCCCAGGCCACGCCTGACCGCGCGGCCCCTCGGGCGGCAGGGCGCCGGGCCGGCGCGGGAGCCCCGCGCAGCGTGGTGCGCTCGGTGGTCTGGGCGCTGGTAGCCGTGGGCGTGGCCGGTGCCAGCATCGCAGCGGGCATCGGCACGGCGGCCTGGACCGGCATGGCGCAGGGGCGCGGCCAGGTCATCTACGAGAAGGACTCCGTCTACCACCACATCCTGGTGGTGGACGACCCCACCGGGGTGCGCTACCTGAAGTTCGACGACTCCTGGCAGAGCGCCATGGACCGAGAGCGGCCCCAGGAGCTGGTCTTCTGGTACACCCGCTACTTTCACCTGGCCATGGCGCTGGTGCCCGACGCGCGGCGGGCCCTGATGGTGGGCCTGGGCGGCGGCTCGGTGCCCAAGAACTTCCTGGCCACCTACCCGGCGCTGGAGATGGACGTGGCCGAGCTGGATCCCGAGGTGGTGCAGGTAGCGCACCGCTTCTTCGCGGTGCCGCAGGACGAGCCCCGCCTGCGGATCGCCACCGAGGACGGCCGGCTCTTCGTGCGGCGCTCGCCCACCCGCTACGACGTCATCTTCCTGGATGCCTACTTCGCCCACTCCATCCCCTTCCACCTGGCCACCCTGGAGTTCTTCCAGGAGCTGAAGCAGCGCCTGGCGCCCGGCGGGGTGGTGGCCTCCAACATCATCGGCGCGCTGTCGGGCCGGCACAGCCTGCTCTTCCGCTCCATGCTCAAGAGCATGCAGGCCGTCTTCGGCACCGTCTACGTGCTGCCGGTGGGCTCCACCTCGGGCAGCGCCACCGACCCCGTGCAGCGCAACATCATCGTGCTGGCTACGGACCAGCCTCCGCTGAGCCCCCAGGCCTTCCAGGAGCGGGTGGCGGAGCTGGAGCGGCAGGGCCGCCTGCCGGCCGGCTCCTCCATCTACGCCCGCTCCCTGGTGGTGGAGCCCATCCCTACCGGTGACGTGCCCCTGCTGACCGACGACCACGCCCCGGTCGACACGTTACTGCGCATCTGAGGCGCCCCGGTTATAATGGTCCGGTGCGAGACCTCTCGCCGCCGCCCCCACGGCAGCGGGCGGTGGCTTCGTTGCCTGCCACCGGAAGAGGGGACGGGCTCTGACGTGAACGGCGAGGGCAGCGGCCGCCCCGCGGCGCCTCCCACCCAGGGGCGGGGGCGTCTGGCGCACATCGTCACCCTGGGCTGCCAGATGAACGTCCGGGACTCTCAAACCCTGGCGGGCATGCTGGCCCGCATGGGGTACGGCTTCACGGACCGGATGGAAGAGGCCGACCTGATCCTCTTCAACACCTGCAGCGTCAGGGAGAACCCGGAGCGCAAGATCTACGGGCAGGTCGGGCGCCTGCGTCGGCTCAAGGAGCGCCGTCCTCACCTCGTCATCGGCATCACGGGCTGCATGCCCCAGCAGCGGCCCGAGCTGGAGCGCATGCAGGCGGAGCTCCCCCACGTGGACCTCATCATGGGCACCCTCAACCTCCACCGCTTCCCCGAACTGCTGCAGCAGGTGATGGAGACGGGGCGCCGGGTGGTGGAGGTGTGGCACGACGAGGGGCCCGTCGTGGAGGGGCTCCCCGTGCTGCGGGAGCCCGGCAGCGTCACGGCCTTCGTCAGCGTCATCTACGGATGCGACTACCGCTGCACCTTCTGCGTGGTGCCCAACACCCGGGGGCGCCAGCGCAGCCGCCGGCCCGAGGCCATCGAGGCCGAGGTGCGGGAGCTGGTGGCCTCGGGGGTGCGGGAGGTGACGCTGCTGGGCCAGACGGTCAACGCCTACGGCCGGGACCTGCCCGACGGCGTCACCCTGGCTGCCCTGCTGCGGCGGCTGAGCTCCATCGACGGGCTGGAGCGGCTGCGGTTCACCTCCAACCACCCCCGGGAGGTGACCGACGAGCTGGTGGAGGCCATGGCGACCCTGCCCAAGGTGATGGAGCACATCCACCTGGCGGTGCAGTCGGGCAGCGACCGCATCCTGCACCGGATGGGCCGGCGCTACACCGCCGGCGAGTTCGTGGAGCTGGTGCGCGCCATGCGGGCCCGCATCCCCGGCCTGGCCATCACCACCGACATCATCGTGGGCTTCCCTGGCGAGACGGAAGAAGACTTCCAGGAGACCCTCCGGCTGGTGCAGGAGGTGCGCTTCGACGGCGCCTTCACCTTCGTCTACTCGCCCCGCCCCGGCACGGCCGCGCTGCGCCTGCCCGACCCGGTGCCGGAGCCGGTGAAGCGGGAGCGGATCCAGCGCCTGATCCAGCTGCAAAACGCCATCAGCCTGGAGCGCAACCAGGCTCTGGTGGGCCGGGTGGAAGAGGTGCTGGTGGAGGGGGCCAGCGAGAAGGATCCCCGGAGGCTGTCGGGCCGCACCCGCACCAACAAGGTGGTCGTCTTCGACGCGCCGGCCTCCCGTCGGGAGGCCCTCATCGGGCGGGTGGTGCCCATCCGCATCGAGGCGGTCAACACCTGGACCCTCTTCGGGCGCCTGGAGACTGCGGAGGCGCACGGCGAGGCCGTGACCGCCGCTGCGGCGGCCGGCCCGGCGGTTCATGCGTGACCGGCGGGGGGTGGCGCCTCTGACACCGGCGGCCGAGCCGGCGGCGACCCCCATGCTCCGCCAGTATCAGGCGATCAAGGCGGCCTACCCCGACGCCTTGCTGCTGTTTCGGCTGGGCGACTTCTACGAGATGTTCGGCCGCGACGCGGAGATCGGCGCGGCCGTCCTCAACATCACCCTCACCAGCCGGGAGATCGGCAAGGGGCGCCGCCTGCCCATGTGCGGCGTGCCCTATCACGCCGCCGACGGCTACATCGCCCAGCTGGTGCGGGCCGGCCACCGGGTGGCCATCTGCGAGCAGATGGAGGACCCCCGCCTGGCCCGGGGCGTGGTGCGCCGGGAGGTGATCCGGGTCGTCACCCCCGGCACCCTGCCGGACGCCTCCGGC
>DATCKV010000157.1:0-1601 GCA_036564285.1 Limnochordales bacterium | reverse complement strand
CGGGGTTGGCGCCCGCTCGATCCACCAGCACGAGCCCCGCCATCTGGCCGGTGAGGGTGAGGCTGCGCACCTCCCGGACGACGCCGGGCTCTCCCGCCGCCCGCAGCCGGGCCACCACCTCCTGGAGCGCCGCCGCAGCGGCCCGTTCCCAGTCGAGGGGTTCCTGCTCCGCCCGCCCGGGGGCCGGACGGCGGGTCTCGACGGGGCGGCGGGCCGAGGCCACCAGTTCCCCGCCCTCGGTGAAGGCGGCGGCGCGGCATCCGCTGGTGCCCAGGTCGAGCCCGAGGTAGACCGCCTGCACCGTCCGCACGGGGCCGCCGAGCATGGCCGCTACTGCTTGACCCACCCTCGCAGCCCGCTGCGCACGGCGAAGCGCATCAGGTCCCACAGCGCCCGGTTGAGGGCGACCGGCACCCCGTCCGACATCGGGTCGACCCGGGAGCTGACCCCGTCCACCGCGCCCGCGTCGGAGCAGCGCTCGATGATGCGGCCCACGTCGATGGCGTCCAGCACCTCGGGCCGCCCCGCCTCGGCCGCCAGCGCGGCCGCCAGGGCGAAGGCCCCCGTGTTGGAGATGCTGGCGGCGATGCAGAAGTCCACCGGCGTGCGGGCGGCCACCCGGCGCCCCTCCGGAAGGAGGGCCTCCACGGCGTCGGCGATGCTGCCCATACCCAGTTCGTTGCCGCCGTCGCCGATGCCCACGGTCAGGACGCCGCGGCGGCGGGCCTCCTGGAAGAGCGCGTCGCCGTCGGCCACCAGGTGCGGCGGCACCTCCCGGCCCGAGACGTTGTAGTAGCGGCCGTCGGCCGCCTTCCCCGGCATCTCCACGGCGATGGCCGCGGCGGGCCGCACCCGGGCCAGCAGCTCCCGGGCCGCCGAGGGGGCGTCGCCGCCCGCGGCCGACGCAAAGGGCACCACGGCGGCTACGGCCGCCGACGGGGGGCCGGGCTTGGAGGCCAGGGCCTGCTCCAGCGACCCGGTGATGAGACCGGCCGCCCGCACGCTGGCCGCGACGTACGGCACGAGCCGGGCCTCGGTCAGCACCACCGGCACGGCGCCCAGGGCCTCCTCCAGCACCCGCGCCAGGACGGCGGCCCCCACCGGCCCGTCGGTCTCCGTGAGCCCCTCGAGCAGCCACGAACGAGAGGGAAACCCCGTCAGCAGCAGCACCCGCGCCCCCGGCTCGCTGGCGGCCAGCCTGCCCACCACCGCCAGGGCGGCTGTGCGCACCAGGCTGGGCGGCTGCGCCGCCGAGCGGTCACCTGCGGCAGCGGCCTGCCGCCGTGCCGCCTCGAAGAGGGCGTCCGCCACGCCCCGTGCCGTGAGATCCACGCTCAGCAGGTGGTCGAGTGCCCGGCCGATGGCGTCGAGCCGGCGCGTCGAGGGGGGTTGGACGTCGGTCGACCTCACACGTACTTCCCCTTTCGCAGGGTCGGATCCAGGCGGTCGCGCAGGACGTCGCCGGTGGCATTGAGGCCCAGCACCAGCAGCGCGATGGCCAGACCCGGGAAGAACATCATGTGGGGCGCCAGGTGCACGAAGCCGCGGGCCTGGCTCAGCATGGTGCCCCACTCGGGGGCGGGGGGCTGCACCCCCAGCCC
>DATCKV010000156.1:0-5909 GCA_036564285.1 Limnochordales bacterium | reverse complement strand
GCTGGAGCTGGCGAAGCCGACGGTGGCTGCCGTCACCTCCACCCGGCGCCAGCGGCGCCCCCCGGCCCCCTTCACCACCAGCACCCTCCAGCAGGAGGCGGCGCGGCGGCTGGGCTTCACGGCCCGGCGCACCATGCAGATCGCCCAGCAGCTGTACGAGGGGATCGATGTGGGCGAGGAAGGCCCCGTGGGCCTCATCACCTACATGCGCACCGACTCGGTCAACGTCGCCCAGGAGGCCCAGGAGGCGGCGCGCCGGTTCATCGCCCAGCACTACGGCGCCGAGCTGGTGCCGGCCCGCCCCAACGTCTACAAGAGCCGCAAGGGAGCTCAGGAGGCCCACGAGGCCATCCGGCCCACGTCGGTGGAGCGCACGCCGGAGTCGGTGAGGCCCTACCTGAAGCCGGATCAGTGGCGGCTGTACGAGCTCGTCTGGCGGCGCTTCGTGGCCAGCCAGATGGCGCCGGCCCTGGTGGAGCAGACCACCGTCACCATCCGCGCCGGGCGCCTGGAGCTGCGGGCCACGGGGTCGGTCACCCTGGCTCCCGGCTTCACCCTGCTGTGGGGGCCCGAGCGCCGGCGGAGCGCCGGCTCGGCCGAGGCCGGCGGGGCCGCCTTGCGGAGCGAGGGGGGCCGGGAGGCGGAGGAGGGGGCCGACGCCGACGAGGAGGAGGGCCACCAGCCGCTGCCGCCCCTCCAGGAGGGGCAGGCCCTGCAGCTGCTGCAGGCCATCCCGGAGCAGCACTTCACCCAGCCGCCGCCGCGGTTCAACGATGCCAGCCTGGTCAAGACCATGGAGGAGCTGGGCATCGGCCGCCCCTCCACGTACGCCCCCACCATCGAGACCCTTCTGGAGCGCCGCTACGTGCGGCGGGAAGGAGCGCGCCTGGTGCCGACCCCCCTGGGGCGGGCGGTGGTGAAGCTGCTCAAGGAGCAGTTCCCCGACGTGGTCGACGTGGAGTTCACCGCCCAGATGGAGGCCCAGCTGGACGCGGTGGAGGCCGGCCAGGTACACTGGCAGGACGTGGTGGCCCGCTTCTACCACCCCTTCGAACAGCGGGTGCAGGAGGCCATGCGCAGCCTGGAGCGGGTCACCATCCAGGAGGAGCCGTCGGGCGAGACGTGCGAGCGCTGCGGGCGCCCCATGGTCATCAAGTGGGGGCGCTTCGGGCGCTTCCTGGCCTGTTCGGGCTACCCCGAGTGCCGCAACACCCGCCCCCTGCTCCAGAAGACGGGGGCGAGGTGCCCTGTCTGCGGCGGGGACCTGGTGGAGCGCCGCACCCGCCGGGGCCGCACCTTCTACGGCTGCGCCAACTACCCCCGCTGCACCTACACCCTCTGGCACCGGCCCGTGGGCAGGGCCTGCCCGGTCTGCGGCCGGCCCCTGGTCTACCGGGGCGGGCGCGGCGCCCAGCAGGTGGTCTGCGCGGGCACCCTGGAGAAGGGCGACGACGGTCGGCCCCGGTGCGACTACGTGGAGGCGAGGGTGCCGGCGGCAGCCCCGGACGGCCCGGTGGCGGCTCCAGACGGGCCGGCCGCGGCCGGGGGCGCGCCGCCCGAGGGCGGGCTGCCGGCGGCCGGCGAGGAGGCGCATTCCCTGCATGAGCAGGCCTGAGGTGCGTCCGGGCGAGGTCGTGGTGGTGGGCGGGGGGCTGGCCGGCAGCGAAGCCGCCTGGCAGGCGGCCCGGCTGGGCGTGCGGGTGCGGCTGTACGAAATGCGCCCGGTGCGCATGACGGTGGTGCACCAGACCGACCGCCTGGCCGAGCTGGTCTGCAGCAACTCCCTGGGCGGCGCCTCCGTCGACACCCCGGCCGGCCTCCTCAAGGAGGAGATGCGGCGGCTGGGCTCCCTGGTGGTGGCGGCTGCCGACCGGTCGGCGGTGCCGGCGGGCGCGGCCCTGGCCGTGGACCGCCACCTCTTCGCCGGGTGGATCACCGAGCAGATCGCCTCCCATCCCCTCATCCAGGTGGTGCGGGAGGAGGTGGAGCAGGTGCCGGATCCGGGCGAGGGCGCGGTCGTCATCGCCACCGGCCCCCTCACCTCCGACGCTCTGGCGGCCAGCCTGGCGTCGTTGACGGGGGAGGAGTTCCTGGCGTTCTACGACGCGGCGGCCCCCATCGTCACGGCGGAGTCGGTGGACCAGAGCCGGGGCTTCTGGGCCAGCCGCTACGGCAAGGGCACCCCCGACTACCTCAACCTGCCCCTGGACCGGGAGCGCTACGAGGCCTTCGTGCGGGCGCTGGCCGAGGCCGAGCAGCACGCCGGCCACATCCCCGACGAGCTGAAGTTCTTCGAGGGGTGCGTGCCGGTGGAGGAGCTGGCCCGGCGCGGCATCGACACCCTGCGCTTCGGGCCCATGCGCCCGGTGGGCCTGAGGGATCCGGCCACCGGCCGCATGCCCTACGCCGTCGTGCAGCTGCGCAAGGAGGACCGGGAAGGGCGCCTGCTCAACCTGGTGGGCTTCCAGACCCGGCTCAAGTGGGGCGAGCAGGCCCGCATCTTCCGCATGGTGCCGGGGCTGGAGCAGGCCGAGTTCGTGCGGTTCGGGGTGGTGCACCGCAACACCTTCGTCAAATCGCCCAGGCTGCTGCACCCCACCGGCCAGATGCGCCGGGCGCCCCGGATCCTGCTGGCCGGCCTCATCGTGGGCGTGGAGGGGTACGTGGAGTCCGCGGCCGCCGGGCTGCTGGCAGGGCTCAACGCGGCCCGGCTGGTGCGGGGCGAGCAGCCCGTGGTGCTGCCCCCCGAGACCATGATGGGGGCGCTGTGGCACTACGTCACCACGGCCCGGGCCGACGACTTCCAGCCCATCAACGCGGCCTTCGGGCTGCTGCCGCCGCCGCAGGGCCCCGTGCGGGGCAAGAAGGAGCGCCGGGCCGAGCAGGCCCGCCGGGCGCTGGAGGCCATCGACCGGGTGGCCGAGGAGGTGAGGCGATGGGAAGCGGCCGCCGGGGCGCCCGTGAGTGGCACGGCACCACGGTGCTGGCCGTGGTGAGAGACGGGCGGGCCGCGATGGGGGCCGACGGGCAGGTGACGCTGGGCCAGCAGGTGCTCAAGCAGACGGCGCGCAAGGTGCGCCGCCTCTACCAGGGGCAGGTGCTGGCCGGCTTCGCCGGGGCTGCCGCCGACGGGCTGACCCTGCTGGAGCGCTTCGAGGAGAAGCTGCAGGCCCACGGGGGCCAGGTGGCCCGGGCCGCGGCGGAGCTGGCCCGGGACTGGCGCACCGACCGGGTGCTGCGGCGGCTCGACGCCCTGCTGCTGGTGGCCGACCCCTCGCACCTGCTGCTGCTGTCGGGCAGCGGGGAGATCGTGGAGCCCGACGACGGGGTGGCGGCCATCGGTTCCGGCGGGCCCGTGGCGCTGGCAGCCGCCCGGGCTCTGCTGAAGCATACGGCCCTGGAGCCGGCGCAGGTGGTGCAGGAGGCCCTGGCCATCGCCGCCTCCATCGACATCTACACCAACGACCGCATCGTCGTGGACCAGCTCGGCGGGCCGTCGGTCGGGGGGTGACGCGGCATGCGGATGGAGGAGCTGACGCCCCGCCGCATCGTCGAGGAGCTGGACCGCTACATCGTGGGCCAGGAGGAGGCCAAGCGGGCGGTGGCCATCGCGCTGCGCAACCGTTACCGCCGGCAGCTGCTGCCGCCCGACCTGCGCGACGAGGTGGTCCCCAAGAACATCCTCATGATCGGCCCCACCGGCGTCGGCAAGACAGAGATCGCCCGCCGCCTGGCCCGGCTGGTGGATGCGCCCTTCATCAAGGTGGAGGCCACCAAGTTCACCGAAGTCGGCTACGTGGGCCGGGATGTGGATGCCATCATCCGCGACCTGGTGGAGGTCGCGGTGCGCATGGTGCGCCAGGAGCGGGCCGAGGCGGTGAAGGACCAGGTGGGGCCGGCCGTCGAAGAGCGGCTGCTCGAAGCGCTCGCGCCTGCGCCGCGCCCGAGGTCGTCCGCCAACCCCTTGGCCGCGCTGTTCGGGTTTCAGACGTCGGGTCCCGACGATGCCTCGGACGTCGAGGCCGGCGAAGTCCAGGCACGCCGGGCCGAGCTTCGGCGAAAGCTGCTGGCGGGCGAGCTCGAGGACCAGTTGGTCGAGATCGAAGTGGAAGACCACTCGGCGCCCGTGGTGGAAGTCTTCTCCGGACAGGGCGTCGAGCAGATGGGCATCAACCTGCAGGACCTCTTCGGGAGCTTCCTGCCCAAGCGGCGCCGCCGGCGCAAGGTGACGGTGGCCGAGGCCCGGCGCATCCTGACGGCCGAGGAGGCTCAGAAGCGGGTGGACCCCGAGGAGGTGGCCGCGGAGGCCATCCGGCGGGTGGAGCAGGCGGGCATCGTCTTCATCGACGAGATCGACAAGATCGCCGGCCGGGAGCGGGGGGTGGGGCCCGACGTCTCCCGGGAGGGCGTGCAGCGGGACCTGCTGCCCATCGTGGAGGGCTCCACCGTCACCACCAAGTACGGCCCCGTGCGCACGGAGCACATCCTCTTCATCGCAGCCGGGGCGTTCCACGTGGCCAGGCCGTCGGATCTCATCCCGGAGCTGCAGGGACGGTTCCCCATCCGGGTCGAGCTGAAGCCCCTGAGCCGGGCCGACATGCGCCGCATCCTGACCGAGCCCGAAAACGCGCTGACCCGCCAGTACAAGGAGCTGCTGGCCACCGAAGGGGTGGCCCTGGAGTTCACCGACGACGGCCTCGACGAGATCGCCCGCTTCGCGGAGCTGGTCAACGAGCAGACGGAGAACATCGGCGCCCGGCGCCTGCACACCCTGATGGAAAAGGTGCTGGAGGAGATCTCCTTCGACGCGCCCGCCTATCGAGGCCAGCGCGTCGTGGTGGACGCCGCCTACGTGCGCCGCCGGCTGGCCTCCATCGTCGAGGACCGGGATCTCTCCCGCTACATCCTCTGAGGACCTTTCTCAGGCCCGCCACCCGGCCCGCGGCGGGCTGTCCCCGACTCGGCGCCGGCCCCGGCCGGCTTCCCTCGACCTCGGGCGGCTCGACGGCCGTCCGCGCCCGAGGCCGCGGCGCGCCCCCCGGCGTTCGAGATTATCAGAGATTTCAGACACTGCGTTTTTTCTGGAGGAACCGGAGGATTCCTCCAGCGTCTGTCGTACTGACGTGAACTGACAGTTTTCCTCTCGAAGGCCGGTGTGACGGGCCTTGGGACCTCGGTCCTGAAGAATCTGGGACCCGGGTCCGGAATCCTGTGACTTTCGAATCATGTCGAACCGCCCCCCTTCCCGTGGGGGCTCGCCGGTGCCGGCCTCGAAGGGCTGCGGGAGGTGAAGCCGCTGTGCAGGCGGTCGGGCTGCTCTGGGACCCCACCGACCGGGACCTGGCCACCGCCCTGGACGCCGCGGCGCTGCGCCAACAGGCCATCGCCCACAACCTGGCCAACGCCGAGACGCCCATGTACCGGCGCTTCGACGTGGTCTACGAGGAGGCGCTGAGCCGCCAGCAGCAGGAGCGGTCCCGCCCGAAGGTCCCCCTGCTCCGGACCCATCCGGCCCACCTGGCCGGCCCGGTCCGCAGGCCGGTGGAGCCGGTGGTGGTGCGGGACGTCACCAGCACCGTGCGCAACGACGGCAACAATGTCGACATCGACCGGGAGATGGCGGCCCTGGCCAAAAACACCCTCTTCTACCAGACCCTCACGCGCCTGACCGGGGCGCGGTTCGCAGCCCTGCGCACCGCCATCTCCGAGGGCCGCCGCTGATCGTCGCAGCCTGCCGAGTGGAGAGGAGGTCGACGGAGCGTGGCGTTTCTGCCTTCGCTGGACATCAGCGCCTCCGGGCTGACGGCCGAGCGGCTGCGCATGGACCTGATCGCCAACAACCTGGCCAACGCCTACTCCACCCGCTCGGCCCGGGGCGGGCCCTACCGGCGGCAGATGCCCGTCTTCGC
>DATCKV010000155.1:0-5964 GCA_036564285.1 Limnochordales bacterium | reverse complement strand
CTGGAGGACGTCTACGTGGCGCTGGTGGGGGCGCCGGCGCTGGAGGAGGACGACGTGGCATGAGCCGGGCCGTCTGGGTGGTGGCGCGGCGGGAATGGCGGGCCCTGATCACGTCGCGGGCCTACCGCTTCGGCACCGTGGTCGGGGCGCTGGCCATCGTGGCCCTGGCGCTCCTGCCGTCTCTGCTGGCCCGCAGCCAGCAGGTCTCTCCCACGGAGGTGGCCGTGGTCGACGAGGTGGGCGGGGTGCTGGAGCAGCTGCGGGCGGTGGAGGCGTCCCTGCCGCCCGTGCTGCGGCCCCCGGTGGTGTGGCAGGATGCGGGCGCGGGGGGCGGCGGCGAGGGGGGCGGCGCGACGCTGCGCATTCGCCGGGACGCGGACGGGGAGCTGGAGTTCGTGGTGAGCGGCCCCGGAGCCTCGCCCTCACTGGTGCGGGGGCTTCAGCAGCTGGCCACGCCGGTGGCGGTGGCCGACCGGGCCCGCCGGTGGGGGATCGATCTGGCCCTGATGGCGTCGCTGCAGCAGCCGGCCAGGATGCGGGTCGAGAGCGGCAGCCCGCAGCCGGCGCCGGCGGCCGCTTCGGCCGTGCCCGCCTCGGGTGAGATCCTGGCCCTCCTGCTGATGGTCATGCTCTACATGACCCTGACCCTCTACGGGTCGGTGGTGGCCAACGGCGTGGCCGCCGAGAAGGGCGGTCGGGTGGTGGAGATGCTGCTGGTGGCCGCCCGGCCGGGGGAGCTGCTGCGGGGCAAGCTGGCGGGCATCGCGACGGCCTCGCTGCTGCAGTACGCCATCTGGGGCGCGGTGGGCTCAGGGGTCTTCGCGCTGCAGCGGGGTGCGCTGGGCGAGACGCTCAGCAGCATGGTGGGCGTGCCGGTGCGGATCGAGGGCATCCCCCTGTGGCTGGTGGGCTACCTGGCTCTGTTCTTCCTCCTGGGCTTCGTCACTTTCGGGGCCCTGTTCGCCGCGGCCGCCTCCCTGGCCAGCCGCCCCGAGGAGGCGTCGCAGACCGTCTGGCCTCCCACCATGCTCATGCTTGCGGGCTACTTCCTGGCCTTCTTCGTGGTGGTGGACCCCTCGTCCCGGCTGGCTGTGGTGAGCTCGCTCCTGCCCTTCGTGGGGCCGCTGACCATGTTCGTCCGCATCGCCGTGGGCGCGGTGCCGGCCGCGCAGATCGTGGGCGGGGTGGCGGTGTCGGCCGCGACGGCCCTGGCCACCCTCCACCTGGCCGAGCGGGTCTACCGGGCGTCGCTGCTGCGCACCCGCCGGGGGACCTGGATGGGCGCGCTGCGGGAGGGGGCGCCGATCCGGTGACCGCGCTGGCGGCGTCGGCGCTGTACGTGGCGGTGATGCTGGCCCTGAGCTCCGGCGGCCCGTCGGGGGCAGGGGCCCCCGGCGCCGCCCGAGCGGCCCTGGGCAGCGCAGCAGCCGCCGCGGATGGGCGGCTGACGCAGCGGCCGCCCGACTCGTGGTCGGCCGCGCCGGGCGAGGCCGACCCGCTGCGCCCGGTGATGGAGGCCGCCTCGGCGGTGGGTTCTCCCTGGGGGCTGGGGGCGGTGCTGATGGCCGCGGCCGCGGCCGACCCCGAGGCGGCGCTGGACGGGGCCCGGGCGCTGGTGGGGGCGGGGGCGCTGACCGCGGCGCACAAGGCCGTACTGGGCCGGTCCCGGCCCTGGCTGCAGGAAGGGCCGGCGCACCTGACAGGGCCCGTGTGGGCCGACGACTCGCGCCAGTCTCTGCCGAGCGGCCACGCCGCCCTGTCGGCCGCGGTCTTCGGGGCGCTGGGCCGCGCCTTTCCTCGGGCCTCGCCCCTGCTGGAGGCGGCAGGGGTGCTGGTGGCGCTGAGCCGGGTCTACCTGGGCCACCACTGGCCCACCGACGTGCTGGCGAGCACGTCCCTGGGCCGGTGGTGGGCGGCTGCCGCCCGCGGCGGTGCATAAGGCGGCCTCTCCCAGGGCACCGATCCCGTGAGGGAGCAGCCGTGTCTCTGGGACCTGAAGACCGCGCGCTGATCCGGCGCCTGGTGGCCGAGGAGATCCGGCGGCAGACGGCCGGCAGCCTGGAGCGGAGCCTTCCCCGGGCCATGCGCGTCGTGCGCCCCGCGCCGCTGGCCCACGGGGCGCATCCCCCGGGCGTTGCGGCCAGCCGCCAGGAGCAGGGGGCGCCCTCGGGCCCTTCCCCTGCCTCGGCGCTGCCGTCGCAGGGCCGCGCTTCCACGGACGAGGCCCGCCAGGCGGCCCACGTGGTGGCCGACACCCAGGTGAGCGTCGCCCGGACCCTGGAGGGGGCGCTCCGGGACCTGGACGATCTGGTGACCAGGGCGGAGACTCTGGCGGAGAAGATCCGCAGCACCCTGCGGCGCACGGAACCCTCCGGGCGGGGGCGGTAAGACCGCATGCCGCTGGACAAGCAGGAGAAGGAAGAGATCCGGGCCGTCGTCGCCAGCGAGCTGCAGGACGTGCTCCGCCAGGAGCTGGCCCAGTGGTGGACGGAGTCGGTGCTGGCCCTCTCGACCGGCCGCCAGCAGCCCCCGCAGCAGCCACCCCAGCCGTCCGGCGACGGCTACCTGCTCCAGATGGCCCGGGCCCTGGCCCGGGCCCATGCGGCGCTGGCCGACGACCTGCAGCGCACCATGGGACGGCTGCGGCGCGCCATCGCCGACATCGAGTCGCTGGTCGAGCGGATCGGCTGAATGGACCCCGGCCGCGTGCCTGCTGTCGAGGCTGCCGTGCTGGTAGCGGGAAGCACCGCACCCTGGGCCGTCCTCTACATGCCGCGCCTGATGATCGAACAGGCCGGCCGGGACGCCTACTGGGCCGCCCTCCCCCTGACCCTTGGCAGCTTGCTCCTCGGGTACGTGATGGTGCTGCTGTACCGGCGCTTCCCCGGACGCAGCCTGGTCGGCGTGGCCTGCGAGGTGATAGGGCGCCTGCCGGGTCTCGTGCTCGCAACCCTCTACGGCTTCGCCCTCATCTCCCTGGCTGCCGTCGCGCTGCGGGTCTCGTCGGAGGTCATCATCAACGTCACCCTGCCGCGCACCCCCATCCCCGTGGTGCTGGCCTCTCTGCTGGTGGTGTGCGCCTTCAACGTGCGCGGCGGCATCGAGGTCATGGCCCGGGCCAACCTGGCGCTGGCGCCCTTCGGGCTTGCGTTGCCGGCGGTGCTGCTCGCCTTCTCGGTGAGGGACATCAGCAGCGAGAACCTGAAGCCTCTGCTGGAGAACGGCCTCGCGCCCGTGCTTCGGGGGACCTACGTGGCCGCCGGCTTCTTCGCCAGCTCCACCCTCGCGCTGGCGACCGTGCTGCCCCACCTCAATCGTCATGACCAGGCGACCCGCACCGTGGCCTGGGGGGTGGGGCTGACGGGCTGGCTGGGCTTCATCGCCACCTTTCACTTCGTCGGGGTCATGGGGCCTGAGATCGCCGCGCGGCTGCGCTTCCTCCCCGTGGAGGTGGCGCGGTTCATCAGCATCGCGGAGTTTCTCGAGCGGATGGAAGCCCTGGCGGTGGTCTGGGGGGTGATGGCCGCCTTCGCCAACGTCAGCCTCTGGTACTACGCGGCCGCCACCACCCTGGCCGAGGTGGCGGGCCTGGGCGACTACCGCCCCCTGGTCTGGCCGGTGGGCTTCCTGGTCGGAGAGGGGGCGGTGCTGTTCTTCCGCAACGTGGCCGACATGATCGCCTTCCTGCGGGATGCCTCGACCCCTTACCTGCTGCTGCTGGAGCTGGCCGTGCCCGTCGGCCTGCTGGCGCTGAGCGCGGCCCGCCGCGGCCGCCTCAGGGGCGCCCCAGGATCCGCGCGTTGAGCGGGGCGAATACGTGTACGACCCACCGAGCGGGATTGGGCACCGGAACCCCCAGGATGAGCAGGACGCCCAGGCCCACGGCCAGGGCCGAGGCCACCACGTGAACGACGATCTCCCGGCTGCCGCCCCCGTATCGGCGGATCCGGGTCACCTCCCACCACGACAGCAGGCCGGCCAGCGCGAGGTACATGACCGCGAGGATCACGGCCCCTCCAGCAACCTTTCCAGTTCGCTGCGGGGCAGCAGCTCCGGGCGGGGACGGGAGAGGGGCCGGGAGCTGAGGCCGCCGCGCCTCATGAGCGCCTCGACGCGGAGGTCCATGGGCACCTGCGGGAACAGCCGATCCCAGCTGCGTCGAAGCGCCTTCCAGCGACGGGGGTCCTGCCGGCGAATCGCGGCCCCGAAACCGAAGACGTCGCTGCGCAGCTCCGTCTGCACCCGCACCGCGGCCCGGCGGATGCTGGACTCGATGGTGCGGGCAAGGGCCCGCTGGATGAGGGTCACGACCCTGGTGTCATCCATGTCGAGCCCGGCGGTGTCTTCGATCAGGTCGTGCTGGGAGAATACCCGCACCTCCATGACCGGGAGGTCGTCCTGGAAGCGGGGCGTGATGCGGGTGCCAGAGCGCGTGATGCGGAAACTGACGTATCGGCCGGGCTCGCCCAGCGCCACCGTGGTCGCGGCGTCGATGGGCTCCCCCCGCACCCAGAGCAGCCCTCGGGTCTCCTCCGCGTCCAGCAGGCCCACCAGCCGGTCGGCTTTGAAGACGGCCGTGCCTGCCAGCACCGGCCGCAGCGGGTTCTGCTGCTGCGCGGGGGGAGGCATGGCGCTCTGGCCGGGCGGCGTCTCCAGGGTACCCGGCTGCGGGGCGCCCCTGGGAGCCAGGGCGACGACCGGCAGCACGGGCTCCTGATCCTCCGCCAGCAGCTGGGCCAGGAAGTCCCGCAGGGTGGTCATCAGCTCGGGCCGCAGGGCGGCCATCTTGCGGATGGCCGTGGCGGTGGCCGGCTCGATGGTGGCCAGGGTGCCCAGCACGTCGGCGGCCCGGCCGGGGACTACCGCCACGAAGGTGCGCAGCCGCGGCTCGGGGTGGCGAGAGAAGTAGTCGAGCACGGGGCCCAGGCCGCTGCGAGCCAGGTCCTCGCCCAGCAGGATGGCTTCGGTGTGGCCCCAGAAGAGGCGGCGGCCCAGCTGCCGCTGGACGGCGTCGATGGCCTCGACCACGGTGCGCCCTTCTCCCGCCATGGCCGCGCTGGAAGGCAGGCCGGTGCCCGGCCCGCCGAAGGAGCCGGGAGTGCGCACCCGGGACGGCACCGACATGGAGACGGTGAGCCGCAGCCGATCCGGCCCGGCCCGGTCCAGGGCCACCCCCTCCACCAGCGCGAGGTCGTTGACCTCCACCCGGTCCCAGCAGCCGCCGGAGAGCAGCGCGAGCCCGGCCATCACCAGCCCCAGCGCGGCCCGCCCGGGCCATGGCCGCGCCCGCCGGCCGGGGCGGGTGCCGCTGCCGCTCATCCTGCCTCCTCCCCGGCCCCACGCGGCCGCCTGCCGTCCTGGCCCTCCTCCCACGGCTCGGGCCCGGGCTTGATGCGGGGAGGCTGGCGCCGGGGGTTGGGGTAGCCGGTGAGGCGCGGGCGGAAGCCCCGGGCCCAGGTGGGCGGCCGCACGATGACGTCGGCCAGCTCGCCCGTGGTCAGCGGGGCCAGCGGCGACAGGTACGGAATGCCCAGGCTGCGCAGGCCGGCCAGGTGGATCGTGATGGCCAGCAACCCCAGCATCAACCCGTACAGCCCCAGGATGCCGGCCAGGATCATGAGGGGGAAGCGAAGCAGGCGCACCGTGATGCCCAGGTTGAAGCGGGGGAAGGTGAAGGAGGCGATGCCGGTGAGGGCCACCACGATGATGACGGGCGCGCTGACGATGCCGGCCTGCACGGCCGCCTGGCCGATGATGAGCGCTCCCACGATGGTGACGGCAGCCCCGATGGTCTTGGGCAGGCGCACGCCCGCCTCCCGGAGCGCCTCGAAGGAGATCTCCATGATGAGGATCTCCACGATGGTGGGGAACGGGATGCCCTCCCGGGTCGCCGCCAGCGTCAGCAGCAGCGGCGACGGGATCATCTCCTGGTGGAAGGTGGTCGCGGCGATGTAGAACGCCGGC
>DATCKV010000154.1:0-1677 GCA_036564285.1 Limnochordales bacterium | reverse complement strand
CCCTGCTGGGTACCCGGGCACCTGAACTCCCCGGTCTGGGGGTGGAAGATGGCCTCGTGGGCCACCCGCCCGGGCACGTCGTAGGCGTCGCGTCCCTCGCCGTAGTAGACGTTGTAGGTGGCGGTGGCCCGGGCGTGCTGCACGAGCCGCCCCAGCAGCGAGATGGGCCTGTCCCCCTCGCCCAGCAGGGAGTGCCCCAGCAGGTGCGCGATGGCCAGCACCCGCAGGGTGCGGATGGTGTCGACGAAGAGGGAGTGGGGCCCGTTGAAGGAGGGGATGTAGCCGCCCCCGTCGGCGGTGCGGGCCCACCGGCTGGCCTGCACGGCCCCGCTGGTCTTGAGCGCGAGCTCATAGTAGCGCCGCTCCCAGGGCTCCACCGGGGTGCGGCCCTCCCAGGCCAGCCGCCACAGGTTGCCGAAGGTGGAGCCGATGTTGAACCCGTGGTCGTGCACCCCGGTGTGGGTAAGGAAGGGCCCCATCTGCTCCACGATCCGGTCTCGCGCCCGCCGGTACAGCGCCATGTCGCCCGTCGCGTCGAACAGGAGCAGGGCCATCCCCAGGGGAAAGCCCCGGGTCCACTCGGTCCAGGCCCGGGCCGTGTAGCGCCCGCGCACCGTCATGACCGGCGCCGGGCCGTCGGGGCGGACCTGGTCCAGCAGGCTGAGCACCTTGGGCCCCGCCGCCTCCACCACCTGCCGGGCAGGCCCTTCCAGGTGGGCGGGGGTCAGATCCGGCTCGATGCGCACGGCTTCACCCGGCCTCCTCGTCGTTGAGGTCGCCAGCCGCTGCGGCCGCTGCCCCGGCCCTCAGCGCCCGCTTCACCTCGTCCAGCCGCCGCCGTGCCTCGCTGCGGCGGTAGAAGTCGTCGAGGGGGTAGCAGCCGCTGACGAGCCCGCTACGGGGCGCGGTGGTGCAGTCGCTGAAGGTTCGGCAGATCCGGCGGCGGTCCGGCTGCCGGCCCTCGAGCACGTCGGCGGGCAGCCACGGGTAGGCCAGCACCATCCGGCCGAGGCCCACCGCGTCGGCCCATCCCGCGCGCACCACCGCCTGGGCGACGTGGGGCAGGAACTCCTGGAGGTAGGTATACCCGGAACCCACCAGCACCAGGCCGGGGTGGGCCGCCTTGAGCCGCCGCACGGCCTGCACGTGCCGCTCGACCCCCTTCAAGGGGTCTTCGGGGGGCAGGTAGCCGTCGGAGGGCGGGAAGAGGGCCGGCCTCTGGATGTGGGGGTTGTAATAGGGGCTGCCCCCCGTCACGTTGACCGCCACCACGCCCAGCCGCTCCAGCAGCCCCAGCAGCCGGTCCGCCTCGTCCAGCGAGATCCGCGTCGGGTCGTCGGGATCCACGCCGAAGCCGTACCGGTACGGCAGCAGGTGGCGGTGAGGCTCGGGCTCCCCCACCCCGTCGGGCCCCTTGCGGAAGGGCACGAGGTCGAAGGCGCTCAGGCGCACCGCGACCATGAGCCCCGGGGCCTCTCGCCGCACGGCTGCGATCACCTCCCGCAGCAGGCGGGTGCGCCCCTCGAAGTCGCCGCCGTACGGGCCCGGGCGGGTGTACGCCCCCAGGAACTCGTGGAGCAGGTAGCCGTGGCAGTGCTTGATGTCGACGAAGTCGAAGCCGGCCTCCCGGGCCAGCCGGGCGGCCCGGGCGAAGTCGGCGACGAGGTCCTCCACCTC
>DATCKV010000153.1:0-2775 GCA_036564285.1 Limnochordales bacterium | reverse complement strand
TCCACCAGGAAGAGGCTGGCCAGCACGCCCCGCTCCTCGCCCACGCGACCGATGAGAACCCCGTACCAGTAGTGGCCGTCGACGCCGTCGGGCTCGATCTCGGTGGCCCGGCGGGCGTAGCCCTGGCCCTCCTCCAGCACGGCCCGCCGGTCGCCCTTGGGCACCAGCTCGCCCAGCTGCCAAGCGGCCCGGCCCGCTTTCCATGCCGCCTCGTACGACTGCGGGTCGGCCTGCAGGGCCTGCTTGTACAGCTCGTAGGCCTGTCGCACGTCCTCCAGGGTGGTGGCCGAGTCGTACCGGGCGTCGGCCTCCGCCAGCAGCGCTCGGGCCCGCTCCGGGTCCGCCTGGGCCCGGACCGCCGGCCCCGCTCCCCACAACCCCATCCACACCCACACCGCCGCGGCGGCGCTGGCCAGCAGCCGCCGCGCGGCACGGCCATGGCGCACGGCAAGCACCCCCGGCCTCATTGCTTCCGCGGCCGGCCGGGCCCTCCTGCCCGTCGCGAAGGGGCGGAGCCACCGGCTCCGCCCCTGACGCAGCCTCGCGCGGCGCTCGGAAGCGTGCGGGGGATCAGCGGAGCGCGCGCTGCGTCGCCAGCAGCACCGTGCGCACGAAGGTGGGGTTGTGCACCCCCTCGGAGCCGTCCCACAGCACCAGCAGGTAGTTCCACATGGCCCGCACGATGGGATCGCCCGTAGGTACCACGGGGCGGCCGTCGGCCCCCAGGATCTGGGCCAGCTGCGCCTGGAGCACGGTGCCGTCTTGGAGGGTGATCTCCAGGCCCATCTGGCCGTGGATGGCGGTAGGCGCCCCCCGCACGATGCGGGAGCCGTCGACGGCCACCTCCCGGGTCTCGTCGGTGGCCGGATCCCACGCCGCCACCCGGGTCACCTTGGGGGCGAAGCGCTGCACGAAGCGGTCGCTGATGGCCCGGGCCGTCTCATCCAGCAGCGTCGCCACCGGCTCCTGGACCCGTTCGGGCCCGTAGCCGCTGCCGTGGCAGCTGGTGCAGCCCGACGCCGACGCCCGGAAGCGGTGCCCCTCCCCCAGCTCCATGTGGCAGGTCACGCAGGAGTCGCCCGTGAAGGCCGCGTGGGCCGAGACGTACGCGTCGCCGTAGTCGACGAAGTAGACGTTCTTGCCCAGCAGGACGTCAGCCTGAGCGGAGTGGTGCGGCGCGGTGTAGCGGCCCGGATCGGCGGCGTCCCACCGCACGGCGCCGTTGCGGGTGTTGTGGCACGCCATGCACAGCGCCCCCGAGCCCACGCCCTGCGCGTCGAAGCCCGAGGGCAGCATGGGCGCCGACCCCGTCAGCCGCAGCTCGAAGCTCTCCGTGTGGCAAGCCTGGCAGTCGATGGGGCGCACCGACTCCTTGGTCAGCCCGATGCTGGCCAGGTACTCCACCGAGGCGGCCTTGCCGTCAGGCCCCACGATGTTGCCCGGGTTGCCGGCCTTGAGCTGCTCCACCCAGACCGCGAAGCCCTGTGAGGCGTGGCACCGTCCGCAGTGGGCCGCCGACGCCTGGCGCCCCTCCACCGTGGCCTCCTCCACCGCCATCTCCCGGTTGGCGTGGCCCGAGGCCTGCCACTGCTCCTCGATGGACTCGCCGGCCCCCTCCGCCACCCCCTGCGGTGCCGACGCCCATCCGGCCAGCACCAGGCCGACCAGCGCCGCCAGCCCCGCCGCCAACGTCAAGCCTGACGCGCGACGCATGCGCGAGCCCCCTTCCGCCGTGAGGGACGAGAAGCGTGCGAGATGCCGACCCAGCTGATGGATACCCGGCCCCTCGGCGCCGGCGCCAGTTGCGAACGCCCCCGGCCTTGTCAGCCGTTTGTCCCGCCGGAGGGGGGTCGAGCCGGCGGCCGACTCAGGTCCCGACCCCCTGCCCTGTCCGGCCTCGCCCGGGGCAGGGAAGCGGGTGCGGCCCCGGCCCCGCCCTGTTAAAATGGGAACGGCAGTCCGTCGCACCGCACGACCCGGTGGACGCCGATGGGGGGCCTGCTCGCCATGCCGCACGCAGCTGCCGTGACCGCCGACCCCTTCGGGGCCAGGACCCGCCTCGAGACGCCGCAGGGCCCGGTCACCATCTACCGCCTCGCGGCGCTGGAGGCCCGAGGCGTCGCCTCTGTCGGCCGCCTGCCCTACTCCCTGCGGATCCTGCTGGAGAACTTGCTCCGCCACGTGGACGGGCGCATCGTCACCGAGGAGGATGTGCTGGACCTGGCCCGCTGGCAGCCGACCGCACCGGCCCGCCGCGAGATGGGCTGGATGCCCTCCCGGGTGATCCTGCAGGACTTCACGGGGGTCCCGGCCATCGTCGACCTGGCCGCCATGCGCTCGGCGGTGGCCCGCATGGGCGGCGATCCGAAGCGCATCAACCCCCTGGTGCCCGCGGACCTGGTCATCGACCACTCCGTGCAGGTGGATCTCTTCGGCACCGCGTACGCCTTCTGGTTCAACGTGGAGCGGGAGTACGAGCGCAACGCCGAGCGCTACGCACTGCTGCGCTGGGCGCAGCGAGCCCTCGACAACTTCCGGGTGGTGCCCCCCGGCACCGGCATCGTGCACCAGGTCAACCTGGAGTACCTGGCCACCGTGGTGCACCGGCGCCGTCACGGCGACCAGTGGCTGGCCTACCCCGACACCCTGGTGGGCACCGACTCCCACACCACCATGGTCAACGGCCTGGGCGTGCTGGGCTGGGGCGTGGGCGGCATCGAGGCCGAAGCCGTCATGCTGGGCCAGCCCTACTACATGCTCATCCCCGACGTGGTG
>DATCKV010000152.1:0-4557 GCA_036564285.1 Limnochordales bacterium | reverse complement strand
CAGACCCGGCAGCTGGAGCGCCGGCTGGAGGAGCTGCTGCTGAGCATCCCCAACCTCCCCCACCAGTCGGTGCCCTACGGCCAGAGCGAGGCCGACAACGTCGAGGTGCGCCGCTGGGGCGAGCCCCGGCGGTTCGGCTTCGAGCCCCGGCCCCACTGGGAGATCGGGGAGCGGCTGGGGATCCTCGACTTCGCCCGGGGCGCCAAGGTGGCGGGCACCCGCTTCTACGTCCTGCGGGGCTGGGGCGCGAGGCTGGAGCGGGCGCTCATCAACTTCATGCTGGACGTGCACACCCGGGAGCACGGCTACGAGGAGGTCTTCCCCCCGTTCCTGGTCAACCGGGAGAGCATGGTGGGCACGGCCCAGCTGCCCAAGTTCGCGGACGACATGTTCAAGGTGGAGGGGATGGAGTACTACCTCATCCCCACCGCGGAGGTGCCCGTCACCAACCTTCTGCGGGACGAGGTGCTGGACGCCTCCCAGCTCCCCATCAAGTACGTGGCCTACTCGGCCTGCTTCCGCAAGGAGGCGGGGGCGGCGGGGCGCGACACCCGGGGCCTGATCCGGGTGCACCAGTTCAACAAGGTGGAGCTGGTCAAGTTCGTGCTGCCGGAGACCTCGTACGACGAGCTGGAGAGCCTGGTGGAGGACGCCACCGACATCCTGCGGCGCCTGGAGCTGCCCTACCGGGTGAGCCAGATGTGCACGGCCGACGTGGGCTTCGCCGCGGCGAAGAAGTACGACCCCGAGGTGTGGATGCCCAGCTACGGCCGCTACGTCGAGATCTCCTCGTGCAGCAACTTCGAGGACTTCCAGGCCCGTCGGGCCAACATCCGGTTCCGGCGGCAGCCGGGAGCCAGGCCCGAGTACGTGCACACCCTCAACGGGTCGGGCCTGGCGGTGGGGCGGACCGTGGCCGCGATCCTGGAGAACTACCAGAACGAGGACGGCACGGTGACCGTGCCCGAGGTGCTGCGGCCGTACCTGGGAGGCGTGAACCGGATCCCGCCGGAGTGAGCGGGAGCCTTCCAGGGAGCGCCATCCGTCAGTTGACACGCCCGACGCCCCGGTGCTAGACTTGGGCCGTCCTACGGGGTCGGAGCGGTAGCCTAGAGGTCTAAGGCGGCGGTTTGCTAAACCGCTAGGCGCCCTAAAAGGTGCCTCGAGGGTTCAAATCCCTCCCGCTCCGCCAGGCCCCGGGGCGTGCCTACCGCCCCACTGCCAGCCGCTCGGCCAGGATGGGCGGCAGCCCGGCCTGCAGGATGGCCTGCTGGGTGCGCTCGACGGGGTAGGGGATCCGGCGCACCACCAGCCGCCTGAGCCGGGCGTCCAGCAGCACGTAGCCCGCCTCCGGCCGGCCGTCGCGGGGCTGCCCGACGCTGCCGGCGTTGACGATGCACGGGGTCTCCAGCTCCACCTCGGCGCTCTCGAAAAGGGGGCGATACCCCCGCCGGGTGTAGATGCCCATGAGGTGGGTGTGGCCCACGATGCAGACATCCCAGCCGGGGTCCGGCTCCCTCAGGATCTGCGCGGCCGCGTCGCCGCTGATGTACTCGGTGACCGGATGGCGGGGGGTGCCGTGGGCCAGCAGGATCCGCAGCCCGTCCGCCTCCAGCAGGTGGGTATGGGGCCTGGCCTCCAGCCACAGGCGCCGGTCCGCGCTCAGCCGGGCCGCCGTCCACTCCACGGCCTCCCGGGCCCACGGGTTGAACCACTCCAGGCCCAGCTGCCCCACGCAGGCCGCGTCGTGGTTGCCCAGCAGCGAGACGGCCGCATGCTCCCGGGCCCAGTCGATGCTGGCCTCCGGGTGCGGCCCGTAACCCACGGTGTCACCCAGGTTGTAGACGAACGAGGGGGAAAACGCGGCCATGTCGGCCAGGACGGCCTCCAGCGCCGGGAGGTTGGCGTGGATGTCCGACACGACCGCTATCGGCGGCGGCACCTGCGAAGGCCCCCCACGACCCCCGGATGATGGCGTGCCGGCCGAAGGGGATGGTGGCGGAGGGGGAGGGATTCGAACCCCCGGAGGGCCCAAGGCCCTCAACGGTTTTCAAGACCGCCTCCTTCGTCCGCTCAGACACCCCTCCGCGCCGCCCCACCCCGCGGGCCCCTCCGAGGTCGGGGCTGCCCTGGGTGGTGCTGCCTGCATTATAGCACACCGCCCGCGTCCGCCCCGCCGCCGCCGGGCCGAGCTCCCGGATACAATGGGCTGGGGGACGACCGCGGGGAGGCGGGAGCGGTGCGGCAGGAGGCGCTGGAGGCCATAGGCGGCGGCTGGAGCCTGTCGGGAAGGCGGGTGCGCCTGCGCTGCCTGAGCGAGGCGGACCTGCCGGCCCGCCTGGCCATGACCAACGATCCCGAGGTGCAGCTGGCCACGGTAGGGATGACGGTGGGGGAGCGGACGCCCTACGACATCCGCAGCTGGTTCCGGACGCTGGCGCAGGATCCCCAGAGCCGGCAGGTCGCGATGGAGGACGAGACCGGGCGCTACATCGGCGACTTCGACGTCCACAGCATCGACCCCGTCCACGACGAGGCGTGGGTCGAACCGATGCTGGGCGACCCGGTGCTGCGCAGGCAGGGGCCCGACGCGGCGGCAGCCTACCTGGCCGACGGGCTCGAGACCCTTCTGGCCTACCTCTTCGGCGAGATGGGGCTGGAGCGGGTCATGGTGGAGTGCCTGTCCACCAACCCCGTGCTGCACCGGGTACTGGAGTCCCTGGGCTTCACCGAGCAGGGGCAGATCGATCACCTCAACGGCGTCGTCTCCCACGTCATGGAGCTGACCCGGGAGCGCTTCGCCGCAGGGCGGCCGCGGTAGCCCCCTGCCTTCCCGGCGCATCCTGTGTCCCGCGGTGCTGCCGCTCGGCTTCAGTCGCGCACCGACAGCAGCCAGAAGACGGTGGCCTGGTCCCAGCCCACGTCCCAGGGCACCGCGTTGCGGTCGGCGGTGTGGGAGTTGACCACCACGTAGCCCCGGAAGTCCTGCCCGGTTACCACGGCGAAGTGCACGATCCGCCCCTGCTCCTGGTAGCCGATGAGGTCGCCCGGCCTCAGCGCCTTGACGGCCCCCTGGGGGAAGCGGTCGGTGGGCTTCACCACGTCGGCGTAGCGGCCCCGGGCGAGCAAGCGGGCCCGGCCGCTGCCCAGCAGGTAGTCCAACAGGCCCGTGGTCTGCACCCAGGCCCGGCTGCCGCCGCCCCGGCGGTAGTACCAGGTGCCGTCCATGGGCAGCCCGCCGGCGTGAAGCACCTGGGAGGCGAAGTTGGTGCAGTCGCCGCCGATGTCGGTGTAGTCGCGGTAGGCCGGGTTGTAGCGGCCGCCGTTGCCGCAGCCCCAGGCGCCGCCGCAGTAGGTGCGGGCGTACGCGGCGGCCGCCTGGCGGTCGTAGCGCACCGTGGGCCCGGCGGCCCCCGACGCGAAGGGAACCAGCCGCGTCATCCACCGCCACGCGCCCGCCAGCAGCTCCGGCACCCAGCCCTGCTGCGCCTCGACGGCGGGAGGCGAGCAGGGGGGAGCGCCCGTGGCCTGCAGGCGGGCCAGGGGCGCCAGGATGCCGCCCGAGGCGGCCACGTCGGCGGGGGTCACCTCGGGCACCAGGGTGTCCTCGTCCAGGGGATCGGTGTACCAGTCGCGCCGGATGACCCAGGTGCCGTCCTTCTTCACCAGCTGGACGGCGTGGCGGGTGCCGATGCCGAAGAGGTGCTTGTCGAGGGAGGGGTCGCCCCGGTAGACGTACCCCAGCCGCACTGACTGCACGAGGCTCAGCCAGGCCTCGTCGCCCGACACCTTGCGGTTGGTGATCCGCACGTCGGAGCGTGCGCTCACGACGCGCAGCTGGCGCTTCTCGCTCCAGGCCCGCAGGTAGCGCAGGCGGCGCTGTTCGTGCTCCAGGGCCCACTGGCCGGTGCGGGAGCTCAGGTCGTAGTGGCGGGCCAGCCGGCTGTCGTCAAAGGCCACCAGCGCCTGGGCGCGCTCGTCGAGGATGCGCCGCAGCGCTTCCTCCGGGTCGCCAGCCCGCCCGGCGGGCGGTGCCGGGGGCGCGGCCTGCCGGGCCGCCTCGGCCCGCGGGGGCGGCCCGGGGGTGGCCCGGGCGCGGCCCGACCGGAGCTCCCTCCACCCCCACCACGTCATCGCGGCGGCCGCCGCCACGGCCGCGACCACCAGCAGGATGCGCCTACCCTTGACCGCCACGAACATGACCATCGACCCCGAGTCTGAGCCCGCGGGCGCCCGGCACCCGGCTGCGCCGGCCGGGGCGGCGCCGCACGCCAGTAGCGGTATGCCGCCGGGCCCGGCCGTCATGCGTGGGGGCCGGCCCCACATAGCCTGCCCACGAACGGCTTCGAGGGGGCGTCCGTCGTGTCCGCGCTGGGGCTGGCCGTGCTCGGGGCGTTGTGCTGGGGGCTCGCGCCGGTGGCCGGCAAGATCGGGCTGGCCGCGGTGGACCCTGTGGTGGGCCTCCTGCTGCGCACCCTCATCGCGTCGGCGGTGGTGGTGGGCTTCGTGGCCGGCAGCGGGGCCTGGCCGCATCTGGAGCGGGTGCCCGTCGGAGCC
>DATCKV010000151.1:0-1698 GCA_036564285.1 Limnochordales bacterium | reverse complement strand
ACGGCACGAAGTCGAAGCCCTCCACCGGCGCCCCGAAGGGCTTCTGGTAGGCCGGGCGACCCGTGGCCGACAGCGCCCCCAGGGTCTTGCCGTGGAAGCTGTTGTGGGCCGCCAGGATGCGCGGCCGGCCCGTGGCCGCCCGGCACATCTTGATGGCCGCCTCCACCGCCTCGGCGCCGGAGTTGGTGAAGGTGACGTAGCGCAATCCAGGCGGCGCCACCCGCACCAGCCGCTCGGCCAGCTCCCCCGCGGCCTCCAGGAAGGAGGGCTGCACGAAGCTGGGCTCGGCAAGCCGGCGCACGCTCTCCAGCGCCTCCCAGATCTCGGGGGGATTGTAGCCGAAGGGCAGCGCCCCGTAGTTGGCGATGAGGTCCAGATAGCGGCGGCCCCGCTCGTCCCACAGCCATGCCCCCTCCCCCCGTACGAAGCGGCGATCCATGGCGAGGCGCTCCAGGAGGTCGGCCAGGTGCGGGTTGACGAACTCGGCGAAGGGATGCCGGCGGGCCGGTGCGGTGGTCATGGGGTCCCTCCATGTCCGGGCCAGGATGACGGGCCGCGTGGTCAGGGTGTGCACAAAGTTGTGCACAAACCACGGCTGGATTATACCCGGGCCGGTGCGCCCGCGCAACCGGGCGGGGGCGGCGCGGGGCCATGCCGGGCGCCGGTATCGGGCGTCGTGCCGGGTTGCGGGCGCGGCGGCCTGGCGCTATCCGCCTCTCTCAGGTTCTTCTCATCTCCTCGATAATGCCGGAGGCGACGACGTCCCGGCGTCTACGGTCGCACCGCTCCAGCGAGGGAGGACCGTGCCATGTGGTGGGGATGCGGCCCCGGCATGTGGGGTGGCAACTGGATGGGCGGCAGCTGGTGGCTCGGATGGCTGATGATGCTGCTGTTCTGGGGTCTGGCCATCGGCGGCATCGTATGGCTGGTGAAGACGCTGGTCACCGGCGGCGCCGGCTCGACCGAGCGGGGCCGGGCCCTGGCCATCCTGGAGGAGCGGTTCGCCCGGGGTGAGCTCTCCGAGGACGAATTCCGGCGGATGCGCGACGAACTCCGTCAGGCCCACAGGTAGCCAGCCCGACGAGTCCGGGCTGGCCGTCTCCGAGAACCGGCCCCGTGCCCCAGGGGGCCGGTTCGCCGCCCCAGGCCGGCGTCAGGCCTGGAGGCGTGCGTCGGCCCCCGTCGATGCCGGGGGCGCCACCGGCAGGCGGACGGTGAAGCGCGACCCGCGCCCCGGCTGGCTCTCCACCTCGATGCGGCCCCCGTGCGCCTCCACGATCCACCGGGCGATGGCCAGGCCCAGGCCCGTGCCGCCCGTCGCCCGCGAACGCGCCTTGTCCGCCCGGTAGAACCGCTCGAAGATGTGCGGCAGGTCTTCCGGCGCGATGCCGATGCCGGTGTCGGCCACGCTCAGGGCCACCTCTTGCCCCGGGGTGTGCCTCAACCCCACCCGGATCTCACCGCCTGCGGGCGTGTAGCGGATGGCGTTGTCCAGCAGGATCACCAGGAGTTCCCGGAGGCGGTCCGCGTCGCCCATCACCGGGACCGGCTCCAGGTGTTCGACGACCAGCCGGTGCTGGGCCATTTCGGTACGCATGGAGCGCAGCACGTCCGTGACCACCCGGTCCAGCTCCACCGGCTGCAGATGCAGCCCCTGGCCCGCCTCCGCCCGAGCCAGCGACAGGAGGTCGCTCACCA
>DATCKV010000150.1:0-5546 GCA_036564285.1 Limnochordales bacterium | reverse complement strand
GTCGCCCCCATCCGTCCGCCCGAGGGGCTCAGGGCCCGCCATCGGTCCCCCAGTTCGGCCAGGAAGGACTCGGGCTCGGCCGCCCGCATCAGGGCTTCTCCCACCAGCACGGCATCGGCCCCGGCCTGCCAGGCGGACGCCACCTCCGCGGGCGTACGGTAGCCGCTCTCCGCCAGGCGCAGCACGCCGGGGGGCACCAGCGGCAGCAGGCGCAGGGCTCGGCCCGGGTCCACCTCAAACGTCTGCAGGTCCCGGTTGTTGACGCCCAGGATCCGCAGGCCATCCAGGGCCAGGGCCTGCTGCAGTTCGGCCTCGTTGTGCACCTCCACCACCGCTTCCAGGCCCAGCCCGGCGGCATGCGCCATGAGGCCGGCCACATCGTCGGGAGCCAGCGCCGCTGCGATGAGCAGCACCGCGGACGCCCCGCACCGCCAGGCCAGCTCCACCTGCTCGGGCCAGACCACGATGTCCTTGTAGAGCACCGGCAGGCCCACCCGAGGCGAGGCGCTGACAGCCCGCACGTCGTCGGGGCTGCCGCCGAAGAAGGCGTCGTCGGCCAGCACCGAGACGGCCGCCGCACCGCCGGCGGCGTAGCGGGCCGCCTGCTCCACCGCGTCCCGGCCCGGCGCGATGGCGCCGGCCGATGGAGAGCGGCGCTTCACCTCCGCGATGAGGGGCAGGCGCCCGAGGCCGAGCCGGGCCTTCTCCAGGGCCTCGCGCAGAGCCGGCCGGGTGCGGCCGGGCGGCGCGGGCGGCAGCGCCTCCAGCCGCCGCCGGAAGAGGTCGCGCCGGGCCCGCTGGCAGCGCACCATCTCGCCCAGCCGCCCGGTGGGCGGCTCCCACCCGCCCCTCACGGCACCGACGGGGCGGCCGTATCCGCCCGCCGCCGGCAGAATCGGGTCATGGCCTCCAGTCGCTGATAGGCAGCCCCGGAGTCGACGCTGTGGCGGGCCAGTTCCAGCCCTTCCGCCAGCGAGCCGGCGGCCCCGGCCGCCCACAGGCAGCCGGCTGCGTTGAGGAGCACCACGTCCCGCAGGGGCCCATGCCGCTCCCCTGACAGTACCTCCCGCAGGAGCCGGGCATTGGTGGCAGGGCCGTCGCCCCGGATGGCCTCGAGGGGCGCCGGCTCCAGCCCCAGCCCGGTGGGGTCGATGGTGAACCGACGCACCTCGCCCCCTTCCACCCACGCCGCCAGAGTGGGCCCCGACAGCGAGATCTCGTCGATGCCGTCCAGCCCGTGCACCACCAGTGCCCGCTCGGTGCCGAGCCGGGCCAGCGCCCCCGCCACCAGATCCACCAGCGCCGGCTCGTAGACCCCCACCAGCTGGAACGGGGCCCCGGCCGGATTGGTCAGCGGCCCCAGGATGTTGAAGACGGTGCGCACCCCCAGCTCCCGGCGGGGTTGAGCCGCGTGGCGCATGGCCGGGTGGAAGGTGGGTGCGAAGAGGAAGGCCATCCCCACCTCCTCCAGGCAGCGGCGCACCTGCTCCGGGGTCAGGTCCACGGAGACCCCCATGGCCTCCAGCACGTCGGCACTGCCCGTCTGGCTGGAGACCGAGCGGTTGCCGTGCTTGGCCACGGCCAGCCCCGCTCCCGCGGCCACGAAGGCCGCGCCGGTGGAGACGTTGATGGAGTGGGACCGATCGCCGCCGGTGCCGCAGGTGTCGACTACCTTGCGCCCGGGCGGGGGCTCCACCCGCACCGCGTGCCGCCTCATGGCACGGGCCATCCCGGCCACCTCTTCGGCCGTCTCGCCCTTCATGCGCAGCGCGATGGCGAAGCCCGCGACCTGGGCCGGCGTGGCCTCTCCCCTCATGATGGCCGCCATGGCGGCCTCGGCTTGCTCCTCCGACAGCGATCGCCGCTCCGTCAGCAGCCGGATGGCCTCCTGGATGTCCGACGACGCCATGCCCGCCTCGCCTCCCTCGCCTCAGCTCACGCCGGCCCGGTCCTCCGCCCGGGCCCGCGCCATCCCCAGGAAGTTGCGCAGAAGCTGCTTGCCGTGCTCCCCCGTCAGCACCGACTCGGGATGGAACTGCACCCCCTCGATGGGGCGCCGCCGGTGGCGCACCCCCATGATGCAGCCGGTCTCGTCCACCGCCGACACCTCCAGCTCCTCCGGCAGGCCCTCCCGGGCCACGCACAGCGAGTGGTAGCGGCCCGCCGGGAAGGGGTCGGGCAGGCCCCGGAAGATGGTGCGGCCGTCGTGGTGGATGGGGCTGCTCTTGCCGTGCAGCAGGCGGTTGGCCGGCACCACCCGTCCGCCGAAGGCGGCCGCGATGGCCTGGTGGCCCAGGCAGACGCCCAGCAGAGGCACGTCGCCGGCCCGCCTCACCAGCTCCACGGAGATGCCGGCCTGCTCGGGGCGGCCGGGACCCGGGGAGATGACCAGGGCGAGCGGCCCCAGCGCCAGCACCTGGTCGACGCTGACCCGGTCGTTGCGGAAGACCTGCACCTGGGCCCCCAGCTCGCCCAGGTACTGCACCAGGTTGTACGTGAAGGAGTCGTAGTTGTCGATGACGACCACGGGCCGGCCGTTCCGGGTGTCGCTCACGAGCCCGCGCCCCCTCCTGCCCCGTCGTGTGTGACCGCCGCCAGTATGGCCGAGGCCTTGTTGTGGGTCTCCCAGAGCTCCCGCTCGGGGTCCGAGTCGGCCACGATGCCGGCGCCGGCCCGGGCATGGGCCCGGCTGGCGCGGATGGCCAGGGTGCGGATGGTGATGCAGGCGTCGGCGTCGCCCGTCACCGAGAAGTAGCCCACGGCCCCGGCGTAGGGCCCCCGGCCCGACGCCTCCAGTTCGTCGATGATCTCCATGGCCCGCACCTTGGGGGCGCCCGTGACGGTGCCCGCCGGAAACGTCGCCTTGACCAGGTCGAAGGCGTCGAGCCCCGGGGCCAGGCGCCCCTCCACCTCGGAGACCAGGTGCATCACGTGCGAGTAGCGCTCGATCTCCAGCAGCCGGCTCACCTGCACCGTGCCGTAGCGGCAGACGCGGCCCAGGTCGTTGCGGGCCAGGTCCACCAGCATCATGTGCTCGGCCAGCTCCTTGGGGTCGTCCCGCAGCTCCCGGGCCAGGCTCTCGTCCTCGCCCGGCTCGCGCCCCCGCCGACGGGTGCCGGCGATGGGCCGCACCACGGCCCGCTCGCCCTGCAGGCGCACCATCACCTCCGGCGAGGCCCCCACCAGGTGCAGGGGGCGCCCCCGAGGACGGGGGTCCGCCACCTCCAGGAAGAACATGTAGGGAGAGGGATTGATGGCCCGGAGCCGCCGGTAGACGTGCAGGGGCGGATCCGGGCAGGGCACCACCATCTCCCGGGAGAGCACCACCTGGAAGATGTCGCCGGCCCGGATGTAGCGGCGTGCGATGCGCACCCCCTCCTGGAAGCGCTCGTCCCGCGGCTCGGCCAAGGCCGCCCTGCGGGTCGGCACCTCCAGCGCATCGGCCAGGGCCCGCAGGCTCTCCCCGTGGGCGGCGCCGTGCAGCTGCTGCCAGACGATGTCCAGCCGCTCCACGGCTTCGTCGTACGCCGCCCCGGGGTCGGCTCCCGGGGGCCAGTGCGCCACGGCCACCGCGTAGCCGACCCGGGTGAAGTGGTCGAAGGCCACGACGGTGTCGGCCAGCAGGTACGCCGCCATCCAGGTCTTGACGGCCGGCGGCGGCCCCTGGCCCAGGCGTTCCAGGGTGCGCACCACGTCGTACCCCAGGAAGCCCACGGCCCCACCCAGGAACGGCGGGCGGTCGGCGGGCGAAACCCCCGCCTCAGCCAGGACGGCTCCCAGGGCCGCCTCCGGCAGGCGCCAGGGCCCCACCAGCCGCCGGAGCTCCCCCACGGGGTCCCGGCTCTCCCAGCGGTCCGCCTCGTACACCCAGCCGTCGCGGGCGTGGGCCCGGTACAGGTGCCCCACGCCCGGTTCGAAGGCGGCCAGGCCGGCCGAGGCCGTTCCGACGAACGAGAAGCGGCCGGCGTGGCCCCCCTGCTCGGCGCTCTCCAGCAGGAAGCGGCCCAGCGGGTTAGGGCCCAGGCGCAGCAGCGCGGCCACCGGCGTCAGCCCGTCACACAGAAACGGGGCGACGACCAGGCCGGCTCCCAGCGAGCCGAAGCGCTCCACGAAGGCCGACCGGCTCGGCGAGGGCTCCAAGCGGGCCAACCTCCCCACCCCTGCCGGCGCCGCCTGCGCACGCCGGCCGACCCGGATGGCGGGGCGCCGGCAGGGATCGGGAAACCCGACGGGAGGGGAGGCAGGGCACGAAGAGACGGCCCCTGCCCCTGGCGATTCACGGGAGGAGACTCGTCACCGGACGGCACCGATGCCCGTGCTGTCTCCCCTCGCCTCGGCTCTCCTCCAGGCTGCCTCGCCTCGCGCCGGCTCGGCTCCAGGGCACCGGCGTGTTGGCCTGATCGTACGGCGGGCTCGGGGCCGCGTCAAGCCCGGGGCTCGTAGCGGGGGCCGCGCTCCTTCCAGCGCCGCAAGGCCTCGTCGAGCCGGGCGTCGGGCACCGTCAGGGAGAGGCGGATGTAGCCCTCGCCGGCCGGCCCGTAGCCCACGCCGGGCGTCACCACCACCCCGGTGCGCTCCAGCAGCTCGGCCGCGAAGCCGATGGCGTCCCATCCCGGGGGCAGAGGTGCCCAGACGTAGATGGCCCCGGCCGGCGGCTCCAGGGGCCAGCCCATCTCCCGCAGGGCCGCGACCACCCGATCCCGCCGGCGCTGGTAGAGGGCGCGCATGGGCTCGATGGCCTGGGGGCCGGCGTCCAGCGCCCGCGCGGCGGCCTCCTGGATGGCGCCGAAGACGCCCGAGTCGAGGTGCGTCTTGAGCCGCCCCAGCGCCTCCACGGCCCGGGGGCTGCCGCAGGCCCAGCCGATACGCCAGCCCGTCATGTTGAAGCTCTTGGAGAGGGAGTGCATCTCCACGGCCACCTCCCGGGCCCCCGGCACCTGCAGGATGCTGGGAGCGGGGCGGCCGTCGTACGTGATCTCGCTGTAGGCCGCGTCATGGCAGACCAGCACGTCGTGCGCCCGGGCCCACGCCACCACCTGCTGGAAGAAGGCCAGGGTGGCGACGGCGCCCGTGGGGTTGTTGGGGTAGTTGAGGAAGAGCAGGCGGGCGCGCCGTGCCACCTCGGGCGGGATGCGCTCCAGATCGGGCAGGTACCCCCGGGACGGTTCCAGCCGCAGCCGCCACACCTCGCCGCCGGCCAGCTCCACCGCCGTGCCGTAGACGGGGTAGCCGGGGTCGGGCACGATGGCCACCGCGCCCGGCTCCATCACCGCCCAGGCCAGGTGAGCCAGCCCCTCCTTGGATCCGATGAGGGCCAGCACCTCCGCGTCGGGGTCCAGGCTCACCCCGAAGCGGCGGGCGAAGAAGCGCGCCACCGCTTCCCGGAACTCCCGGGTGCCCTGGTAGGGCGGGTAGCGGTGGTGCTCGGGGCGCCCGGCGCTTGCCCGCAGCGCCTCCACGACGGCCGGGGGCGTGGGCACGTCGGGGTCCCCGATGCCCAGGCTGATGACGTCCACCCCCCGGGCCCGGGCCTGCTCCACGCGCCG
>DATCKV010000149.1:0-1680 GCA_036564285.1 Limnochordales bacterium | reverse complement strand
GCGGAGCGGCCGGCCCGTGTCGTCACGCCCATCGACTCCCTCTCCAGCCAGGCCCATCACAGTACGTCGCCCGCGGCGCCGGGCATGTGGCGGTGCCGGGGCGACGCCGGCCGGGGCGCCGTGCCGGCGGGGCCCGTCCGCGGCGCCGCCGCGCCCCAATCATATGCTGACGGCGGCACGGGACCGCAATGGGCCCGCCGAAGGCGGTGGGATCGATGTGGACCCGCGGAAGGAGCCTTCGCACGGCGGCTGGCCTGGTCCTGCTGGGCCTGGCTGCCGCGGCGGCCGCGGCCGGCTGGCTCATGGAGGCGACCCTGGGGCCCAGCATCGACCGCTGGGCGATTCAGCAGATGACGCTCATGGCCACCGGCGCCGTGGCGCAGGCCGCGGAGGAGATCGGGGCGGGCCTGGGGGGCGCTCCTCTGGTCACCTACCGGCAGGGCAGCCAGGGCGAAATCGTGGGCATCGAGTACAACTGGCTGGCCATCAACCGGATGCTCGCGCGAACCGCGCAGGCGCTGCAGCGGCGACTGCAGGAGATCGCCGCGGCCGAGGCCGCGGTGCCGCTGGGCGAGATCACGGGGCTGCGGCTGTTCGGCGGGCGGGGGCCCGTGCTGCCGGTGCGGCTGGTGAGCGTGGGCTCCTTCACCGTGGAGCCCTTCGCCGAGTTTCAGGAGGCCGGCGTCAATCAGACCCTGCACCGCATCGGGGTGGGGTTGTCCGTGCGCGTGGCGGTGGTGGCGCCGTTCGTGCGCGACGAGGTGTCGGTGCAGGCCAGGGTGCCCGTGCTGGAGACCCAGGTGGTGGGGCGGGTGCCGCAGCTGCTGGTGCAGGTCGGCCAGGACCTGCTGCGCCGGGCGGCCATCGGCTCGGGCGGGCCGTGAGGCCGCAGCGGGGCCCGGCGGGCGGCGTCGGGCCGTTGACAGGGTAGGGGTGACCGGCTAGAATAGCCCTTGCGGCGGCCACAGGAGCGTGGTCGCGGCGGACGGTCCTCCCCACCGGAGCGGTGTCCCGGCCGACGGGGCGCAGCGCCCGGGGTGGGAGCGCCTGGGCCTGGATCCTTGACAACTAAACAGTGAGCCTGAGGCGAGGCGGGCCGGGAGGGTCAGCCTGGCGGTTGGTGGCGGACCCAGGCCGAGAGGCCGGGTGATTCCGGAGCCAGGGTCTGGGGGTCGACGGTCGAAGGCTTGGCTCTGGCGGGGCAGGCCCAGGCCATCGGGGGAGGTCCCTGGTGGGGGCCGGGTCCTGGCTGGAGTGCGAGGCTTTGGTCGGAGAGTTTGATCCTGGCTCAGGGCGAACGCTGGCAGCGTGCCTAAGACATGCAAGTCGGGCGGGCCACCTGTCTCGGGGTGACTCGGGGCAGGGGGTCAGCGGCGGACGGGTGAGTAACGCGTAGGCAACCTGCCCCCGGGTTCGGGATAACCCCTCGAAAGGGGGGCTAATACCGGAAGGGCTGTACCTGGGGCATCCTGGGTGCAGGAAAGGCCTCTGAGGAGGTCGCCCGGGGAGGGGCCTGCGTCCCATCAGCTCGTTGGTGGGGTAACGGCCCACCAAGGCGACGACGGGTAGCCGGCCTGAGAGGGTGGTCGGCCACACTGGGACTGAGACACGGCCCAGACTCCTACGGGAGGCAGCAGTCGGGGATCTTCCGCAATGGGCGCAAGCCTGACGGAGCGACGC
>DATCKV010000148.1:0-6491 GCA_036564285.1 Limnochordales bacterium | reverse complement strand
AAGCCCACCGAAAGACTCCTGGAGGCGTCGACCTCCCTGCGGGCGGAGGGGCCGCAGGCCCGGTGGGGCGTGCGGGTGCTGCTGCGGGGAGGCCCTATCATCGCCCTGGTGGGGCTGTGCCTCTACCTGGCTCTGGCGAGCCCCCACTTCCTCACGGTGGGCAACCTCATCAACGTGGCCCGCCAGACCTCCATCAACATCATCCTGGCGGTGGGCCAGACCCTCATCATCATCGGCGCCGGCATCGACCTGTCGGTGGGGGCTGTGCTGGCCCTGTCGGCATGCTTCACCGCGGTGTCGGTGGCGTACTGGGGCTGGCCGGTGTGGCTGGGCGTGCCCGCCGGCCTGGCCCTGGGAGCCCTCCTGGGCACCATCAACGGGGTCATCATCGCGCGGGGCCGCATCCCCGACTTCATCGCCACCCTGGGCATGACCTCGGTGGCGCGGGGCACCGCCCTCCTGCTCACGGGCGGCCTGCCCGTGCCCTCGCACCTCACGGCCACCACCCTGACGGCGTACCTGCCCGGCTTCCTCATCTGGCTCGGAAGCGGCGACGTGCTGGGCATCCCCACCGCGGCCCTGGTCGCTCTGCTGGTGGCGGTCGCCGGCCACGTCATCCTGCGCCACACGACGCTGGGACGTTGCGCCTACGCCATCGGCGGCAACCGTGAGGCCGCGCGCATCTCCGGCATCGACGTGGAGCGCCAGAAGATCTACCAGTACGCCTTCATGGGGCTGCTGGCGGCGGTGGCGGGCCTGGTGCTGACGGGTCGGCTCAACTCGGCCAACGCCCTCATGGCGGAGGGCATGGAGCTGCAGTCCATCGCCGCCGTGGTCATCGGAGGCACCAACCTCTTCGGCGGCGAGGGCGGCGTGGCCGGCACTGTCATCGGCGCGCTCATCATGGGCGTGGTGGCCAACGGCCTCAACCTGCTCAACGTCTCAGCCTTCTGGCAGCGCATCGTCATGGGTTCCATCATCATCGCCGTGGTGGTCTTCGACCAGTGGCGGCGGCGCCGCTTCGGGAGCTGAGCCGTGGTGCCGAGCCGGGACGACGCGGCGGGGCAGGGGCTGGGCGCCGTGCAGACGGCCGGTTCACCCGTCGCCCTGGTCACGGGGGGTTCGCGGGGCATCGGCGCAGCCACGTGCCGCCTGCTGGCGGCGCGGGGCTACCGGGTCGGGGTGGGCTACCTGAAGGGCCGGGAGGCAGCCCAGGGGGTGGTCGAGGCCATCCGGGCGGGCGGCGGAGACGCGGTGGCCGTCCAGGGGGACGTGGGCCGCTGGGAGCAGGCGTCGTCCGTGGTCGCCGAGGTCGCCCGCCGGTGGGGCCGGCTGGATGTCCTGGTCAACAACGCCGGCCACTTCGACCGGGCACCCGTTTCGGCCATCGATCCGGAGCGCTGGCAGCGGATGCTGGAGGTGCACTTGAGCGGGGCCTTCTACTGCGCGCGGGCCGCGCTGCCGTGGCTGCAGCAGAGCCCCCAGGCCTGCATCGTCAACGTCGCTTCCACGGCGGCTCTGGCCGGCGGCACCTCCGGGGTCCACTACGCGGCGGCCAAGGGCGGGGTGCTGGCCCTGACGCTGGCGCTGGCCCGGGAGCTGGCCCCGCTCGGGATCCGGGTCAACGCGGTGGTGCCCGGGAAGATCCGCACCGCCATGCTGGGCCCGGACGATGCGCGCGTGGTGCCCCTGGGCCGGGCAGGCGATCCAGAGGAGGTGGCCGAGGCCATCGCCTTCCTGGCGTCGCCCCAGGCTTCGTTCATCACGGGGACATGGCTGGTGGTCAGCGGCGGGTACGGCGTGCTGCAGGGGCCTGCCGGCTGACAGCCGGGAGGCCGCCGGCCCGTAGGACGGAAAGCGGGGAGATCGCGCGGCATGGAGACGGTGAGGGTTTGTCTGGTGGGCGCCGGACGGGCGGGCATGGTGCACGGCGTCAACCTGGCCCGACACGTGCCCGGTGCGCGGGTGGTGGCGGTGGTCGACGAGCGGGAGGAGGCCCGGCGGCGTGCTGCCGCCGAGCTGGGGGCCTCGGCGGACTTCCCGACGCTGCGCGACGCGCTGCAGGCGGCCGAATTCGACGCGGTGGTCATCGCGACCCCCACGTACACCCACCGGGATCTGGCCGTGGAGGCGGCTCGGGCCGGCAAGCACATCTTCTGCGAGAAGCCGATGGCCATTGACGCGGAGCAGGCGCTGGCGATGATCGAGGCGGCCCGGTCGGCGGGCGTCGTGCTTCAGATCGGCTTCATGCGGCGCTTCGACGAGGACTTCGTCCGGGCCCGCGCCCTCATCGAGGCGGGTGAGATCGGCGAACCCCTCTTCATCCGTTCCACCACCCGGGGCCCCGGGCTGCCGCCGCCGTGGGCCTGGGACACGGCCAAGAGCAACGGCATGCTGGCCGAGGTCAACAGCCACGACTTCGACTGCGTCCGGTGGCTGGCCGGCAGCGAGTACGAGCGGGTCTTCGCCCGGGTTCGGGCCCGCAAGGCCGAAGAGCCCCGGCGCCTCCACCCCGACTTCTACGACGTGGCCGTGGTGACCGTCGAGCTGGCCGACGGCACGCTGGGCGCCATCGACGGGGCCTGCCCGTCGGACTACGGCTACGACGCCCGGGTGGAGGTGCTGGGCAGCCGAGGTCTGCTGACGGTGGGTCAGGTGCCCGACGGGACGGTGGTGCAGGTGACCCAGGACGGTCGGGTGACCCGGCAGGCGTTCCGCAGCTGGCGGGACCGGTTCCGGACGGGCTATCTCGGTGAGGCCCGGGAGTTCGTGGAGTGCGTGCGCACGGGCCGTGTGCCGCGGGTGACGGGAGTCGACGGCTTGCGGGCGCTGGAGGCGGTGCTGGCGGCGGTGAAGTCCATCGCTTCGGGCGTCCCCGAGCCGGTGGTGCGTCACGCCGTCGCGGCCGGGGAGGCGGCTCGAAGGTGACGGGGTTCATGCGCGCGGCGGTCTACCGGGGGCCCGGGCGCATCGCGGTCGAGCGGGTGGCCGTGCCCGAGACCGGGCCGGGGGATCTGCTGGTGCGGGTGCGCAGGGCGTCCCTATGCGCCACGGATCACAAGGTGGTGGCCCACGGGCACTTCAAGATCGCCCCCGGGGTGGCCCGGATCCTCGGGCACGAGTTCGTCGGCGAGGTGGTCGAGTCGAAGGCGGACGATCCCCGTCTCGGGCCCGGAAGTCGAGTGGCGGTGGCGCCCAACGTGGGCTGCGGGCGCTGCCGGGCCTGCCTGCAGGGGCTGGACAACCTGTGCCCTGCCTACGAGGCTCTGGGTTTGACGCTGGACGGCGGGCTGGCGGAGTACGTGCGCGTTCCGGCCGTCTTCGTGCGGCGGGGCAACGTGGTGCCCCTTTCCGAAGCCATCCCCGACGATGCCGCGGCGCTCATCGAGCCCCTCTCGACGGTGGTGGCCGCCCACGAGGCGGTGGGCACACGCGCGGGCGACCGGGTCGCCATCATCGGCGCCGGGCCCATGGGCCTGATGCACGTGATGGTGGCCAGGGCGCTGGGAGCCGCGGTGGTGGTGGCCGTGGAGCCGCTTGAGGTCCGAGGGGAGATGGCCCGGCGGCTGGGCGCCGACGCCGTGGTCCCGCCCGAGGGGGCCGGCGAGGCCGTGGCGCGGTTCACGGCGGGCGAGGGCTTCGACGTGGTCGTCGTCACGGTGCCGCTCAAAGAAGCCCAGCAGCAGGCGGTGGGCCTGGCGGCGGTCCAGGGCCGGGTGCACCTCTTCGCCGGCCTGCCTCGCGGCTCGGACTTCCCGAGCCTGGACACCAACGCCGTGCACTACCGGCAGCTGGTGGTCACGGGCACCACCGGGTCGTCGGCCCTTCAGTTTCGACGCACGGCCGAGATGGTGGCCCACCGCCGCCTGGACGTGGAGGCCCTCATCTCCGAGCGGGTGGAGCTGGAAGAGGTGCCGGCCGTGCTCGCCGCTCCCCGCCGCTCGGACCAGCTGAAAACCCTCGTCACGCTGATGCCGTGATGAGGGGTACGCCGGGCGGGCGGGAGGGGGCCTTCCCGGGCACGGGCGGTTCTCAACACGAGGCGATGAGGAGGCGCGCGCATGGAAGAGGTTCGGCTGCTCATCGACGGAGCATGGGTCGAGGGGCAGACGCGGCGCTGGGTCGACGTCATCGACCCGTCGACCGAAGAGCCCATGGGCCGCGCGGCCGAAGCGGACCTGGCCGACGCGGACAGGGCGGTGGCGGCCGCCGACCGGGCTTTTCGCGACTGGTCCCAGACCGCGCCGTCGGCCCGGGCGGCGATCCTGCGCAAGGGAGCGTCCCTGGCCGCGGCGCGGCTGGAAGAGCTGGCCCGGCTGCTGACGCTGGAGCAGGGCAAGCCGCTCCGGGAGGCCCGCAGCGAGATCCGCGCCGCCATCGACGCGCTGGAGTACTACGCGGAGGAAGCCCGGCGCATCTACGGCGAGACCATTCCCACGGACCACGCCAACCGGCGCAGCATCGTCATCCGCCAGCCCGTGGGTCCCGTGGCCGCCATCGGCCCGTGGAACTACCCGGTGCTGCTGCTGACCTGGAAGGTCGCGCCGGCCCTGGCGGCCGGCTGCACCGTGGTGGCCAAGCCCCCCACGGTGACGCCCATCGCGGTGACCCGCTTCCTGGGCTGCCTGGTGGAGGCGGGGCTGCCTCCCGGCGTCCTCAACATCGTGGTGGGGCCTGGCCGCACCGTGGGAGACAGGCTGGTGCGCCACCCTCTCATCCGCAAGATCGGCTTCACCGGCGAGACGGCCACGGGCAAGGCCATCATGCGGGCGGCCGCCGACGGGCTCAAGCGGCTGTCGCTGGAGCTGGGAGGCCACTGCCCCATGCTGGTCTTCCCCGACGCCGACATCGCGCTGGCGGCCAAGCACGCCGCGTACCGCGCCTTTCGCAACATGGGGCAGATCTGCAACGCCATCAACCGCATCTACGTCCATCGGGACGTCTACGACGCATTCGTGGAGGCCATGGTGGAGGAGACCAGGAAGCTCCGCATCGGCCGCGGCCTCGACGACCTGGACCTGGGGCCCATGACGACCCGGGACGGCCTGGAGAAGACCATCGAGCACATCGAGGACGCCCGGGCCCGGGGCGCACGGGTCGTCTACGGAGGGGGTCGGCCCGAGGGCCCCGCCTTCCAGCGAGGCTACTTCTACCTGCCCACCGTGCTGGTGGACGTGGACCACTCCATGAAGGTGACCCGTGAGGAGACGTTCGGGCCGGTGGCCCCCATCATGACCTTCCGGGACTTCGACGAGGCCATCCGGCTGGCCAACGACACCCCGTACGGGCTGGTGGCCTACGTCTGCACCCGCGACCTCAAGACCGCCATCCTGGCCTCCGAGCGCCTGGAGGCGGGCACGGTCGGCATCAACAACGTCGCAGGGGGCGAGGTGCCCTACCCGTACGGAGGGTGGAAGGAGAGCGGCATCGGCGTGGAGCTGTCGCACCACGGCCTGGAGGAGTACCTGCTCATCAAGCACGTGCGGGTCGAGTTCTACTGAGCGTTCGGGGTCAGTCGCACGGAGACGGGGGCAAGAGCGCCATGGAACCCCTCTCGGCGGAGCTGGGCCCGCAGGGGGCCCCACTGCCACCCGGCAGCGGCTGGCGCCACCAGGTGCGCCGCGCCCGGGACCTGGTCGGCTATACCGCGGACGAGGTGGCCCTGCGCGCCCTCATCGAAGGGGGCGATCCCGTGGTCTACGAGACCTACGAGGCACCCGTGCCCGAGGCCGAGGGCCACCTGATGCACGGCATCACGGTCATCCAGCCCGGCAAGATCGGGGCCGAGTACTACATGACCAAGGGGCACTACCATGCGGTCCGCGACACGGCCGAGGTCTACCTGGGGCTGCAGGGCGAGGGCTTCCTGGTCATGCAGGACGCGGCGGGCAACTTCCGGGCGGTGCCGGTGCGGGCGGGCACCGTGGTCTATGTGCCGCCGGGCTGGGCGCACCGCAGCGTCAACACCGGCACGACTCCCCTCGTGATGCTCTACGCCTTTCCGGCCCATGCCGGCCACGACTACGCGGCGGTCCAGGAGTCCGGGTTCTCCCACGTCGTCATCGAGCGCGACGGGCGGCCGGCGGTGGTGCCGGCGCCGCCCCGGCGCCAGGGGCGTCAGGGGGGATAGCCATGGCGCGGCGCTACCTCATCGGCGTCGACGTGGGCACCACCGCCACCAAGGCCGTGCTGGTCTGCGAGGACGGACGCGTGCTGGCCGAGGCGGCGGCCCCCTCCCGGCTCATCCAGCCCGCTCCGGGGCACGTGGAGCAGGACCCCGAGGAGATCCTGCAGAGCGTCCTGGAGACGGTGGCTTCCGTGGTGCGGCAGGCTGCGGTGGAGCCCAAGGAGGTGGCCGCCATGGCCCTCGATGGGCAGATGGCGGGCCTGCTGTTCATCGACGAGGCGTGGCGGGCGGTCACCCCCTACGACTCCTGGCTGGACACCCGCTGCTCGCCCTACGTGCAGCGGATGCGGACCCATGCGCAGCG
>DATCKV010000147.1:0-5024 GCA_036564285.1 Limnochordales bacterium | reverse complement strand
GTAGATGTCGTCGAACCGCAGCCGGGAGAGGTCCCCGCCCCACGTGGGCATGGGCTTGCGCTGGAAGATCTCCAGGGCCTTGAGACGGAACTGCCGCATCCAGTCGGGCTCGCCCTTGATGGAGGCGATCTCCTCCACGACTTCGCGGCTGAGCCCCTTGCGGGACCGGTAGACATACTGCTCCGGGTCCGCGAAGCCGTAGCGGTACTCGGTCTCCAGCTGCAGTCCCTGCCTGGCCACCTCAGCGACTCCCCCTTGCCATGAGAAGTCTAGTGCCGGTACTTAGTGAAGTCAATACTTCGCTAGGTTAACAGTGGCGGCGCGCCGGCGGCCGCTGCCTCGCCTCTTTCCCCGCGGGGGCTTCCGGGCAGGCGGCGGCGCGTTGCGCGCCGGGCCCGGAGAGGGTACGCTGTCAGGCGGGAGCCATCACCACGGGTGAGGACGGTGGCGCCATGGGTGTCCTGTCGAGGATGACCACGGTGCTCAAGGCCAAGATGAACAAGCTGGTGGAGCGCTGGGAAGACCCCCGGGAGACCCTGGAGTACTCGTACCAGCGGCAGCTGGAGCTGCTTCAGCGGGTGCGGCGCAACCTGGCCGAGGTGGCCACCTCCCGCAAGCGGCTGGAGCTGCAGGTGGTGCGGCTCAAGGAGCTGGCCCAGCGCCTGGAGGGCCAGGCCAAGGAGGCGCTGGCCGCCGGTCGGGAAGACCTGGCGGTGGCGGCCCTGCAGCGAAAGGCCGAGATCCAGCAGCAGGTAGAGGGGATCGAGCGGCAGGCGGGGGAGCTGGAGTCGGAGCAGAAGAAGCTGGAGGCGGCCGAAGCCCGCCTGCGGGCCAAGGTGGAGTCGTTCCGGGCGCAAAAGGAGGTCATCAAGGCCCAGTACTCCGCGGCCGAGGCCCAGGTGCGCATCGGCGAGGCGGCCAGCGGCCTCTCCGAGGAGCTGGCCGACGTGGGGCTGGCCATCGAGCGCGCCCAGCAGAAGACGGAGGCCATGCGGGCCCGGGCGGCGGCCATCGACGAGCTGGTGGCCAGCGGCGTCCTGGAGGACCGCATCGCCACCGGAGGCGCCGGGGCGGGCATCGAGGCCGAGCTGGCCCGGCTGAAGGCCTCCGAGCAGGTGAAGGCGGACCTGGAGCGGCTGAAGCGGGAGGTGGGCCGGGCATGATCGTCCGCATCGCCACCGAGGGGCAGTACGAGCTGGTCGGCCAGGCCCTGCAGGAGCTGGACGAGGCTGACGACGCCCTGCTGGACGCCATCGAATCGGGCGACGAGGCTGCCTTCGCCCGGGAGCTGGCGCGGGTGGTGGGGATCGTCCGCAGCCGGGGCCGCCGCCTGGATGACCGGGAGCTGAAGGAGTCGGACCTGGTGCTGCCTCCACCCGACACCACCCTGGAGGAGGCCCGGGCGCTCTTCCGAGACTACCCCCGGGAGCTCGTCACCTGACGGCGGCACCGGCGGCGCCCGCCGGCCGCCGGCGCCTCAGACCGGGCAGTCCCAGAGGGGATACCAGCGGGAGGGGTCCGGCTCGATGGGCAGCTCCCGGGAGAGCAGGGCCGCAGCGTGGAGCTCCCCGCTCTCGTGGCGCCCGTCGGCGGGCCCCTTGCCCGCTCCCCTGGGCACGAACGGGTAGAAGCGCCCCCGCTTGTAGTTGTAGATGAGGTAGAGACGGTCGGCGCCCGGCTCAGGCGCCAGGGCCATGGGGCCGCCCGGCTTGAAGCGGAAGACCGCGGAGAGGATCTGGGTGCCGTAGCCCTGCTCGTCCAGGGTCTCGGCGGCCATGTGCACCAGGGTCAGCAGGTCCTCGAAGTCGGGGTCCTCCATCAAGAGCCAGGTGTAGCGGTACGAGTCCTGCACCACCTCGAGGTGGCTCTGGCTCTCCTTCGCCCCCATCCGCACCAGATCCACCAGGTCCCGCTGGGCCGCGGCGTAGTCGCCGGTCACCACGGGCTTGAGGCAGAGGCCGGCCCGGCCGGCGCCCACCCACCCCAGCTGCTCTTCCAGGGTGGTGCGGGCCGTGGACAGCGCGAAGAGCTGGTCCGGCCGGGGCTTCACCAGCCGGGTCCGGCCCATGAGCGCATCCAGCCACTGGCGCAGCCCCACGGGCTTCGAGCCTGCCCTCCGCGGCCGTTTAGCGGCCGGCCAGCTCCAGCTCCAGCTTGCGCAGGTAGGCCAGCCGCTTCTCCAGCGGCGGGTGCGTCGCGAAGAGCTCGGCGATGGAGCTGCCCCGCAGCGCGGGCACGATGAAGAAGGCGTTGAGGGCCTCAGCCTGCCGGAGGTCCCGGGACGGGATCCGCTCCATCACCCCGCTGATCTTGAGCAGGGCCGACGCCAGGTTGGAGGGGGCCCCCGTCAGGTAGGCGGCGCCCCGGTCCGCCGCGTACTCCCGGTAGCGGGAGAGGGCCTGGATCAGCAGGTAGCTGATGAAGTAGACCAGCAGCGAGACCAGGTAGATGACGACCCAGGCCGACCCGCCGCCCCGGTCGTCGCGGCGGTCCTGGCCCATGGGCACCCCCCACCAGCCCATCCACATCATCTGCCGGGTCAGGAAGGCCGCCACCGTCGCGAAGAAGCTGGCCACGGTGATGACGGCCACGTCACGGTTCTTGACGTGGGTGACCTCGTGGGCCAGCACCGCCTCCAGCTCGGGCCTGGAGAGCCGACGCAGCAGCCCGCTGGTGACGGCCACCACGGCGTTGCGGGGGTTGCGCCCCGTGGCGAAGGCGTTGGGGATGTCGGTGGGCACGATGGCGACCCGGGGCTTGGGCAGATCGGCCAGGGCCGCCAGGCGGCCCACGATGTCGTGGAGCTCCGGCGCCTCCTCGGGCGATACCTCCCGCGCGCCCGTGGACCACAGCACCAGCCGGTCGGAGAGGTAGTACTGCGCCGCCAGCATGAGGCCCACGAAGACCACGATGAAGCCGAGGTCGACGCCGTAGGCCAGCATCACGCTGACGAAGAAGAGGTAGACCGCTCCCAGCAGGAGCATGGTCAGCACCATGCGCGCCGTCAGGCCGGGATCGGCCGCCACGCGCAGCGGTCGGGCCATCGTCCACCCGTCCCTCCCGGATGCCTCGTCGAGACCCGCCCGGGCCCCTGCACGGGCGGGCTCGGCTCCATTTTACGCAATCCCGAGACCCGTCACAATCAGCCTCGGGCCAGGCGCTCCGCCGCCTCCCGGGCGGCCCGGCGGGCCCAGGCGTCGGCCGCCTGCACCGACTCCAGGCAGAGCCGGCCCTCCGGCCGGTGCCGCTCCAGCACCGCGTCCACCACGCCCAGCAGGCGGTCGAAGGGCAGCCGGCCCGCCAGGAAGGCCTCCACGGCCACCTCGTCGGCGGCGCTCAGCACCGCCGGATAGGTGCTCCCGGCCCGCGCCGCCTGCCGGGCCAGGCGGATGGCAGCCGGCTCGGCGGCCTCGTCCAGGGGCTCGAAGGTGAGGTTGACGGCCGCCCCGGCCCGGCCCGCGGGCTCCAGGAACGGCGGCGGGCCCTGGAAGGGCCACCGCTCGGGGTAGCTGAGCGCGAACAGAAGCGGCAGCCTCATGTCGGGCAGGCTCAGCTGCGCCTTGAACGAACCGTCGGCCAGCTCCACCAGGGAGTGCACCACGCTCTGGCGGTGCACCACGACCCGGATGTCGGGGTACGGCACCGCGAACAGGTGGTGGGCCTCGATGATCTCGAAGCCCTTGTTCATCAGGGTGGCGGAGTCGATGGTGACCCGGGGCCCCATCCGCCAGGTGGGGTGGGCCAGGGCCTGCTGAGGGGTGACGGCCCGCAGGCGCTCGGGGCTCCAGCCCCAGAAGGGGCCTCCCGAGGCGGTCAGCCACAGCCGCCGCACGGCCCGGGGACGGGGCGCGCCGCCAGCCGGTTCCATCTCCAGCCGTTCGCCCAGGAGGCTCTGCCAGAGGGCCGAGTGCTCCGAATCCACCGGAAGGAGCCGGCCCTCGGCCAGCAGGCGGGCCGCGGGGATCAGCTCCCCTGCCGCCACCAGCACCTCCTTGTTGGCCAGCGCCACCCGCCGCCCTGCCTCCAGGGCAGCCACGGTAGGCGCCAGGCCTGCCAGCCCTACGGTCAGCACCAGCACCAGGTCGACCTCGGGATGGGTGGCCGCCTCCACCAGGGCGCCGGGCCCCGCCGCCAGGCGGGCGCCGGCCTCGGTCGCGTCGGCCCGCAGCCGCTCAGCGGCCGACGGGTCCGCCACCGCCACCAGCCGGGGGCGCAGCCGCCGCACCTGCTCGGCCAGCGCCTCGGGCCGCCGGCCGGAGGCGGCCAGGGCCACCACCTGCAGGCGGTCGGCGAAGCGGGCACACAGCTCCAGGGCCTGCAGCCCCAGGGAGCCCGTGCTGCCCAGGACGGCCACCCGCTTGACGGGGGGCCGGTCGCGGGGGGAGAGTGGTGGGGGATACGGCGAGCGCTTCACCGTCGGTCGTGCTCCCGGGCGATTATAAGCCCCCGGCCCCTTTCGGCAAAAGAGCCGGGAGAGGCCGGGCGGCCAGGCGACGTCGGGGCCGGCGTCGGGTGCCGGATGTCAGGATGGAGGCGAGAGCTGTGCGGCCAGCGGACGAGGAGTGGGTCCGGGAGCCCCGTGTCACCCTCATCGCGGTGACCCGCTTCTTCAAGCCCGAGCACATCGCCTGGGAGACCGACACCGCCAACCCGGCCCAGCAGCTGGTGGAGTTCGCGGGGCGGCTGTGCTACCGCTCCTTCCACAACCCCAGCGGCCGCTCCAACGCCGAGTACATCCAGCACCTGCTGGCCCAGGGCCACCTCAGCGTCATCGAGCACGCGAGCGCCAGCCTCCTCATCGAGGGCATCTCCCGGTCGTGCTCCCACGAGATCGTGCGGCACCGCCACTTCAGCTACAGCCAGGTGAGCCAGCGGTACGTGGATGAGTCGGAGGCCCGGACCGTGCTGCCCCCGGGCCTGGCCGGCGACCCCGAGGCCGAGCGGCTCCTGGCGGAGGCGGCGGGGGCCGCCCGGGAGGCCTACCGGCAGCTGGTGGCGCGCCTGCGGCAGCGGTACGCCTCCGT
>DATCKV010000146.1:0-22408 GCA_036564285.1 Limnochordales bacterium | reverse complement strand
GCCTCGCCCCAGGAGGCCATCACCCGCATCCAGGCTGACGGCCAGAAGGTGATCGACGACTACTGGGCCAAGGCGGGCTAGGGGCCTATGGGCACTACTCTGAGCGAGCGGAGCGAGCCGCGCCCGAGCCTCAGCCAGCGCCTGCACCGCATGAGCGAGGCCCGCTTCGGGCTGCTGCTGCTGCTTCCCGCCGCCCTGGTGCTGCTTGTCTTCCTCGCCCTGCCGCTGGCCTACGCCGCGACGATGAGCCTCTTCCGCATCGAGCTGACGGTATCGCCCGACTGGCGTTGGACCGGCCTGGGCAACTACCTATCGCTCCTCGGCGAGCGGGCGGTGCGCGACTCCCTGGCGCGCACCCTCGCCTTCGCCATCCTCACCGTCGGCTCGAGTGTGCTGCTGGCGCTGGGCGCGGCCCTGGCCCTGAACGAGCCCTTCCGCGGCCGTGGATTCGCCCGCGTGCTGATGCTGCTGCCCTGGGCCGTGGCCCCTGTGGTGGCCGGCGTGCTCTGGCGCTACCTCTTCCACAGCAACTACGGCCTGGTGAACGCCTTGCTCCTCCAGGCCGGCGCCATCCCGGCCTACCGCGTCTGGCTCGACAGCGCGCCGGTCGCGATCGCGATCGCGGCCCTGGCAACGGCCTGGAAGACCCTGCCCTTCCTGGCGCTGATCATCCTCGCCCGCCTGCAGAGCATCCCCGAGTCGCTCTACCGTGCGGCGCGCATGGACGGGGCCGGAATCTGGGCGCGCTTCCGCTACATCACTCTGCCGCAGCTGCGGGGTATCCTGATCTTCGCCGTGGTGATGCAGACGATCGTCGCGCTGCAGAGCTTCGACCTGATCTTTACCCTCACCCGCGGCGGCCCTGGCCAGGGCACGGTGCTGCTGAGCTACCTCGTCTTCATCAATGCCTTCGAGCGCCTGAGCCTCGGCAACGCGGCGGCCATGGCGGCCTTGCTGGCGCTCCTGATCGTGCTGCTCGGCGGGCTGACGCCCCTGATCGCTGCCGAGCGCCGCGGGAAGGAGAGCAGGGATGGCTAGCGCCGGCACCTGGCTGCGCCCTGCTGCCGTCTACGCCCTGGTAGCCCTGCTGCTACTCTGGACCGTGGCGCCGGTGGCCTGGATCGCCACCATGAGCGTGCAGCCCGAGATCAACTATGTCTCGGTGCCGCCCCGACTGCGGCTGGAGCAGACGAGCCTGCGCTGGTACGCGGCCACGCTGGCCGAGCCCGAGTTCGTCTCGGCCCTGCGCACCAGCGCGATCGTCTCCACGGCCACGATGCTGCTCTGCCTCACCTTCGGCGCGCTTGCGGCCTACCCGCTGGCCCGCCTGAACGTGCCGCACCGCAACCTCTACCTCAGCCTGAGCATCGTGGCGCGCATGGTCCCCGCGATGATCCTGATCATCCCGATGTTCCTGCTGCTGCGCAACCTGCGCATGCTCGACACTCACCTCGGGCTGATCGTCGTCTACACGGCCTTCCTGCTGCCCTATGTGATCTGGATGCTGAAGAACTTCTTCGAGCAGGTGCCCTACGCCCTGGAGGCGGCGGCCCGCATGGACGGTTGCTCGCGCCTCGGCGCCCTGGTGCGGGTGATCATCCCCGTCACCGCGCCCGGCGTAGTCGCCACCGCCGTCTTCGCCTTCATCGGCGCTTGGAACGAGTTCCTCTTTGGGCTGATCCTCTCGACCCGCGTCGCCGTGCCCGTGACGGTGAAGCTCTCGTCGCTGGTCAGCACCACCTTCCACTCCGACACCTCGCTGGTGGCGGCAGCCGGCATGCTCGCCCTGCTGCCCCCAGTACTGCTGGTGTTTGTGCTGAACCGCTTCATCGTGCGCGGCCTGGTGGAAGGGATGAAGTACTGAGGTGAGCCAATGAGCCGGGTAGAGCTGCGCGGCCTCTCGAAGCGCTTCGGCCCCGTCCATGCGGTGCGCGATGTCTCGCTCAATATCCCCGATCACTCCTTCGTGACGCTGCTCGGCCCGTCGGGCTGCGGCAAGACCACGACGCTGAATATGACCGCCGGGCTGGAGCGGGTGACGCAGGGCGACATCCTGCTCGACGGCGTGGCGATCACCGCCTGGGCGCCCCACGAGCGCGGCATGGCGATGGTCTTCCAGAACTACGCCCTCTACCCGCACATGAACGTCTACGACAACATGGCCTTCGGGCTCAAGCTGCGCAAGTTCCCCCGGGCCGAGATCGACCGGCGGGTCAAGGAGGCGGCCCGCATGCTGGGCATCGAGAACCTCCTCAACCGCAAGCCCAAGGAGCTGTCGGGCGGTCAGCGCCAGCGGGTGGCCGTGGGCCGGGCCATCGTGCGGGAGCCCAAGGTCTTCCTCATGGACGAGCCGCTCTCCAACCTCGACGCCAAGCTGCGCGTGCAGATGCGGGCCGAGCTCTCCAAGCTGCACCGGCGCCTGGAGGCCACGGTCATCTACGTGACGCACGACCAGACCGAGGCCATGACCATGGGCGACCGGATCGTCGTCATGAAGGACGGCTTCATCCAGCAGGTCGGCGCGCCGCTGGAGGTCTACGAGAAGCCGGTCAACGTCTTCGTCGCCGGCTTCATCGGCAGCCCGGCCATGAACTTCATGGAGGGCATCCTGCGGCGCGAGGACGGCCAGTACTACCTGGACGCCCCGCCCATGAAGCTGCCCATCCCGCCGCAGAAGGCGGCCGAGTACCGGCGGTTGGGCGAGTACATCGACAAGCCGGTCATCTTCGGCATCCGCCCCGAGGACATCGACGACACCGAGCTCATCGCCAACCCCAACCCGGAGACCACGGTTGTGGCCAACATCGAGGTCGTGGAGCCCATGGGCTCCGAGTCGTACCTGTACGCCACGGTGGGGCCGCACTCGTTCGTGGCCCGGGTGGACCCGCACACCTCCGCCCGGGACGGCGAGCCGCACCGGGTCACCCTCAACATGGCCCGGGTGCACCTCTTCGACAAGGAGACGGAGCGGCGCATCGAGTGACGCCGCCGGCCGGCCGGCGAGAGGCCGGCGCCGACGTCGCACGGCAAGGTGGGTGGCCGCCCGGGCAGGGCGGCCACTTCGTCTCGGGCGCCCGCCGGGGCGCTCCCGGCCGGGTCGCTGGCCGGGCGCCGGCCGTCGTGGTATGATCGCCGTCGTGCAGGGAGGTGCGCCAGGTGTCTCACGGCAGAGGCGCGGGCGACGGCTCCGGAGCCAGCGCGGCGGGCCTCGACGCGGTGCGGCAGCGCCTGGACGACCCGGCCGCGGTGGCGCGCCTGGACCCCTACGGCATGCTGCGGCTCATCGAGGGGCTGGCCGACCAGGTGGCGGCCGGCTACGAGGCGGGCCGGCGGGCGGTGGCCGAGGCGCCGTCGGGGGGCTTCCGGGCCGTGGTGGTGGCGGGCATGGGCGGCTCGGCCATCGGGGGCGACCTGCTCAAGGGCGCGGCGGCGGACCTGTCGCCGGTGCCCGTGGAGGTGGTGCGGGACTACCGCATCCCCGCCTACGTGGACGAGCACACCCTCTTCATCGCCTCCAGCTACTCCGGCAACACCGAGGAGACGCTGGCGGCCCAGGAGGAGGCGGCCCGGGCGGGCGCCCGGGTGGTGGCCCTGACCAGCGGCGGGCGCCTGGGCGACGTGGCCGCCCAGAAGGGGTGGCCGGTGGCGCGCATCCCCTCGGGCCTGCCGCCGCGGGCGGCCCTGGGCTACTCCCTCTTCGCGGCGCTGGGCATCATGGAGGCGGCGGGGCTCCTGCCGGAGATGGAGGCCGCCGTGGAGCAGACGGTGCGGGCCCTGGCCGAGGTGCGGGACCGGTGCGCGATGCGCCGGCCCCTGCGGGACAACCCCGCCAAGCAGGAGGCGGTGGAGCTGGTGGACCGCCTGCCGGTGGTCTACGGCAGCTCGGGCATCGGCGCCGCGGTGGCCTACCGGTGGAAGACCCAGTTCAACGAGAACAGCAAGCACCCGGCCTACTGGACCAGCCTGCCGGAGCTGGACCACAACGAGGTGGTGGGCTGGGAGGCCCCGCCCCCGGGCGTCGCCCGGCAGCTGCGCCTGATCCTGCTGCGCACCGGCGACGAGTCGCCCCGGATGCTGCGCCGCTTCGAGGCGACCCGCCGCATCCTGGAGGGGCGCGCCTCGGGGCTGGCGGAGTACGCGGGCTGGGGCGACGGGCACCTGGCCCGGGCCATGGCCCTGCTGCACCTGGGCGACTACGTCAGCTACTACCTCGCCATCGCCAAGGGCGTGGATCCGACGCCGGTGCGGTTCATCGACCGGCTCAAGGCCGAGCTGGCCACCATGCACTGAGGGGCGAGCGCTGGAGGCGACGACGTGGCGCGACTCGTGGCAGGCATCGATCTGGGCGGCACCAAGATCGCCACGGGGCTGGTGGACGAGGCGGGGCGGGTGCTGGAGCGGCTGGTGACGGCCACCCGTCCTGAGGAGGGCCCCGCGGCGGTGCTGGCGCGGATGGCCGAGAGCCTGGAGGCGGTCTGCCGGCGCCGGGGGCTGGCGCCCTCCGCCCTGGAGGCGGTGGCGGTGGCCTGCCCCGGGCCGCTGGACCCGGCCCGGGGCGTGGTGGTGGAGGCGCCCAACCTGCGCTGGCGGGAGGTGGACGTGGTCACCCCCATCCGGGAGGCGGCGGGGGTGCCCGTCTACCTCGAGAACGACGCCAACGCGGCCGCCCTGGGCGAGTGGTGGGCGGGGGCCGGGCAGGGCACCCGGCACCTGGTCTACGTCACCGTCAGCACCGGCATCGGGGGCGGCATCGTCATCGACGGCCGCATCTACGGCGGCGCCCACTGGGCGGCGGGCGAGATCGGCCACACGGTGGCCGTGGTGGAGGACGGGCCGCTGTGCGGGTGCGGGCGGCGGGGGTGCCTGGAGGCGGTGGCCTCGGGCACGGCCATCGCCCGCCGGGCCGTGGAGGCCCTGCAGGCGGCCGGCTGGCGGGAGGGCGCGCTGCCGCCGCCCGACGAGCGGCGGCCGGGGGCGGCCCTGATGCGCCTGGCGGAGGGCCGGCTGGCGGCGGTCGACGCCCGCCTGGTGGGGGAGGCGGCCCGGGCCGGCGACCCGCTGGCGCGGGAGGTGCTGGACCGCACCTGGCTCTACCTCGGGGCGGGCCTGGTCAACCTCATGAACCTCTTGGACCCCGACGTCATCGTCATCGGCGGCGGGGTGTCGCGGCTGGGCGAGATGATGATGGAGCCGCTGCGCCGCTACGTGCGCGCCCGGGCCGTGCCGGGGCCGGCCGAGGGCACCCGCCTGGTGCTGGCGCGCCTGGGTTCCGACGCCGGCATCGTGGGGGCGGCGGCGGTGGCCCTGGAGAAGCAGGGCCACCTGCGGGAGCTGGCCGCGCTGCCGGGCTGAGCGGCGGCAGGCGGCGCCGACCGGGGGCGGTGGGGGGGCGGCCGCGCGGGCATGGAGGCGGCGGGCGAGGGCGTGCGCTTCCGTCCGGCAGGCGACGGGGCGCTGCTGGTGGAGCTGGGGGAGGGCATCGACCCTGTCACCCACCGGCGGGTGATGGGGCTGTGGCGATCGCTGCTGGAGCGGCCGGTGCCGGGGATGGCGGAGGCGGTGCCGGGCTACCGCTCCGTGCTGGTCACCTGGGACCCCGAGGCGGCCGACGGGCGGCGCATCCGGGAAGAGGTCGCGCGCCGCGTGCAGGGCCTGGCGGCCTCGCGGCCGGTGGGGGGCCGGCGGGTGGCCATCCCCGTGGTCTACGGCGGGCCCTTCGGGCCCGATCTGGAAGCGGTGGCGGCCCGGGCCGGGCTTGCGCCCGACGAGGTGGTGCGCCGCCACGCCGCCGGCCGCTACATCGTCTACATGCTGGGCTTCCTGCCGGGCTTCGTCTACCTGGGCGGGCTGGATCCGACCCTGGCCATGCCGCGCCGCCCCTCGCCCCTGCCCCGGGTGCCGGCGGGCTCCGTGGCCATCGGCGGCAGCCAGACGGGTATCTACGGCGCAGGCGGCGCGCCCGGCGGCTGGCACGTCATCGGGCGCACGTGGGTGCGCCTCTGGGACCCGGGGCGGCGGCGCCCGGCGCTGCTGCGCCCGGGGGATCGGGTGCGCTTCGTGCCCGCCTCGGCCGAGCAGGCGCCGCCGGGGTGGGCGGAGGCGGTCCTGGAGGCGGCCCCCGTGAGGCGGGCGGGGTGAGGGGGAGGGCCGTGGCCGCGCTGGTGGTGCTGCACGGCGGCCTGCTCACCACGGTGCAGGACGCCGGCCGCCCGGGCCATCTGGCCGAAGGGCTGGCGCCGGCGGGGGCGGCGGACCGGTTCATGCTGGCCTGCGCCAACTGGCTGGTGGGCAACCCGGCCGAGGCGGCGGCGCTGGAGGTGACGCTGGACGGGCCCGTCCTGCAGGCGTCGGGGGACCTGGTGATGGCCCTGGCGGCCCTGGAGGGCGAGTGGCACGCCGGCGAGCCCGGGCAGGCGCTGCCCCTGTGGGAGGCGGTGCTGGTGCGGGACGGCACCGTGGTGACGGTGGGGGCGGTGCGCCAGGGGGTGCGGGCCTACCTGGCCGTGGCCGGCGGCATCGCGGTGCCGCCGGTGCTGGGCAGCCGCAGCACCCACCTGCGGGCCGGCATCGGCGGCCTCCACGGGCGGGCGCTGGCGGCCGGTGACCGCCTTCCCGTGGGCCGGCCTGCCGAGCCTCCCGGGCGGCTGGCCGGGCGGCGGCTGCCGGCCCACCTGCGGCCCCACCGCCGCTCGGGGCCCATCCGGGTCATGGCGGGCCCGCAGGCCGACGCCTTCTCCCGGCGCGGGCTGCGCACCTTCTACAACGCCCGCTTCCGGGTGAGCCCCCGGGCCGACCGCATGGGGGTGCGGCTGCAGGGGCCCCCCATCCAGGCCCGGGACGGCTACGACATCGTCTCGGAGGCGACCGCGCCCGGCAGCGTGCAGGTGACGGGCGACGGGCAGCCCCTGGTGCTGCTGGCCGAGCGCCCGACCACGGGCGGCTACCCTAAGATCGCCACGGTCATCACCGCCGACCTGGACGTGATGGGCCAGCTGCGGCCGGGGCAGTGGGTGAGGTTCGTGGAGGTGGGCGAGCAGGAGGCCCGGCAGGCGCTGGCCGAGCGCCGGCGCCGCCTGGAGGCGGTCCGGGCCTGGCTTATGTCGCAGCCGCCGGGGCGTCCCCTGGTGGTGGCGACGCCGGCCGGCGTCTACCGGGTCGACTGACGGCGTGCCCGCAGCCGGGCCCGGCCGGGGCGCCGGCGGGGCCGACGGCGGCGGGCGGAGGAGGCAGGGAGGCGAATGGAAGGCGGCGAGGGCGAACGACCGCTCATCGGCATCGTGGCGGGTCAGGATCGGGATCGGGAGGGGGCGGCGCGGCTGACCCTGCCCCGCGCGTACACGGCCGCGGTGGAGATGGCGGGGGGCGCGCCGGTGGTGCTGCCGCTGGTGGACGACCTGCGCCTGGCGGAGACCTACCTCGGCGCGCTGGACGGCCTGCTCCTGGCCGGCGGAGGCGACGTGGACCCGGCCCGCTTCGGCGAGGATCCGCTGCCGGAGCTGGGCCGGGTGGACCCTGAGCGCGACGCCCTGGAGATCGCCCTGGCCCGTCGGGCCCTGGAGATGGACCTGCCGGTGCTGGGCATCTGCCGGGGCATCCAGGTGCTCAACGTCGCCGTGGGAGGCACCCTCTACCAGGACCTGGAGGCCCAGGTGCCGCACTCCCTGCAGCACCAGCAGACCGCGCCCCGGTGGTACCCCATCCACGAGGTGCGCCTGGAGCCGGAGAGCCTGCTGGCCCGCATCTACCAGACCGAGAGCCTGCGGGTCAACAGCTTCCACCACCAGGCGGTGCGGGTGGTGGGCCAGCCCTTCCGGGTGGCGGCCAAGAGCAAGGACGCGGTCATCGAGGCGGTGGAGAGCCGGGCCCACGCCTTCGCGGTGGGGGTGCAGTGGCACCCCGAGTGCATGGTGGAGCGCTACCCCGTCCAGCGCCTGCTCTTCACGGCCTTCGTCAAGGCGGCCCGGGCCGCCCGCACGCGGCGGGCCGGCCACGCCGAGTCCAAGGCGGCTCCTGCCGCGGCGGCCCGAGGGTGAGGCCGTGGGCGGCGCCTGGGCGCTGACGGCGCAGGGCCCCGAGGGTACGGTGAGCCTGGGCGAGGCCCTGGGGGCCCGCCTGGAGGCCGGCGACGTGGTGGCCCTCTACGGCCCGCCGGGCGCCGGCAAGACCACGTTGGTGCAGGGGCTGGCCCGGGGGCTGGGCGCCGGGGAGCGGGCGGTGGTGAGCCCCACGTTCGTCTACGTGCGGGAGGTGGCGGGCGGGCGGCTGCCCCTCTACCACGTGGACCTGTACCGGCTGGCGGAGCGGCGCGAGGGCGCGGCGGCGCTGGTGGAGCAGCTGGGCCTGGACTGGTACTTCGACGCCGGCGGGGTGGTGGCGGTGGAGTGGCCGGAGCCCATCGAGGCGTGGCTGCCGCCGGCGCGCTTCGTGGTGCGCCTCGACTTCGCCGACGGCGGGCGGGCCCGGCGCATTCGCCTGGAAGCCCTGGGCGAGCGCCCCGCCGGGGTGCTGCGGGCGCTGGCCGCATCGGCCGGATGGGAGCCGGTGGAGGGGCCGTGAGCTTCGCCCGCATCCTGGCCATCGACACGGCCACCCGCACCCTGGGCGTGGCCCTGGGCGGCGAGGGGGGCTGGTGGCTGGGCGCCGCCGAACGGGGCGCCGGCCGGGGCGAGGCCATCGTGGAGGTGATCCGCCGGGGGCTGGCCGAGGTGGGGTGGCGGGGCGCCGACCTGGACGGCATCGCGGTGGCCTCGGGCCCCGGCTCCTACACCGGCCTGCGGGTGGGCCTGGCCGTGGCCAAGACCCTGGCCTGGGCCTGGCAGAAGCCCCTGGTGGGGGTCGACACCCTGGCGGCCATGGCGCTGGCGGTGGGCTGGGCGGCGCCGGTGGTGGTGGCGGCCATCGACGCCCGGCGGGGCGAGGTCTTCGGCGGCGTCTTCGCCGGGGGCGGGGAGCCGCCCGTGGAGAGCCTGGAGCCCTCCCGGGCCCTGCCCGTGGACGAGCTGGCGGCGGCGGCGGTGCGCCACGCCCGTGCCCGGGGCGCGGCCCGGGCGGCGGCGGTGGGCGACGGCTGCCACCGCTACGCCGCGACCCTGGCGGCGTCGTCCGAGTTGGAGTACATTTGGGTCCCCGAGAGCCTGCAGCTGGCCCGGCCCGTGGCGGTGGGGCGGCTGGGCCGGTGGTGGCTCGCCCGGGGGCGCCGGGACGACCCGGTGACGCTGGGCGCCCGGTATCTGAAGACGACGGAGGCGGAGAGCCGATGGCAGCCGCCGAGGAGCTGACCCCCCCGCCCGCGCCGGGCGAGGAGCCCCTCTCGCTGGTCATCGATCCCATGCGGGTGCGGGACCTCAACGACGTCATGGTCATCGAGCGCCTCTCCTTCTCCACCCCCTGGTCCCGGGCGGCGTTCCTCTCGGAGCTGCTGGAGAACGACCGCGCCCACTACTTGGTGGCCCGGGCCGACGGGCGGCCCGTGGGGTACGTGGGGATCTGGCTGGTGGCCGACGAGGGCCACATCACCAACGTGGCGGTGCACCCCGACTACCGCAGCCGGGGCGTGGGCCGCCGCCTGATGGAGGCCATCACCGAGCTGGCCCGCCGCAAGGGGGCCCGGCGGCTCACCCTGGAGGTGCGCAAGTCCAACATCCGGGCCCAGCGGCTGTACGAGTCGCTGGGGTTCAAGAGCGCCGGCATCCGCCGCGGCTACTACCGCGACAACGACGAGGACGCCATCATCATGTGGCGGGACCTGGAGGGCGAGGCGGAGCGGCGGCCTTGAAGGCCTACCGGGGCGGGCTGCTGCTGGGCATCGACACCAGCTGCGACGACACCGCGGCCGCGGTGGTGCGGGGCGGCCGCGAGATCCTGTCGAGCGTGGTGGCCTCCCAGGTGGAGCTGCACCGCCGCTTCGGGGGCGTGGTGCCGGAGATCGCCTCCCGCCAGCACCTGGTGGCGGTGCTGCCCGTCATCCAGCAGGCCTTGGCCGAGGCCGGGGTGGGGCTCGGCGAGCTCGAGGGGGTGGCCGCCACCTACGGGCCCGGCCTGGTGGGGAGCCTGCTGGTGGGCTTCATGGCCGGCAGGGCCCTGGCCATGGCCCTGGAGGCGCCCTTCGTGGGGGTGGACCACCTGGAGGGGCACGTGGCCTCGGCATGGCTGGCCCGCCCCGACCTGGTGGGGCCCGTGGTGGTGCTGGTGGCTTCGGGCGGCCACACGGAGATCTTCCTGGTGGAGCGGCCGCCCCGGCTGCGCCACCTGGGCGGCACCCGCGACGACGCGGCGGGCGAGGCCTTCGACAAGGTGGGGCGTCTGCTGGGGCTGGGCTACCCGGCGGGGCCCGCGGTGGACCGCCTGGCCCGGCGCGGGCGGCCGGGGCGGGTGGCGCTGCCCCGGGCGCTGCGGGGAGCCGACACCCTCGACTTCAGCTTCAGCGGCCTCAAGACCGCGGCCATGCAGCAGCTGGTGCCGGCGGTGCAGCAGGGGCTGCCCCTGGAGGACGCGGCCGCCGAGCTGCAGCAGGCCATCGTGGAGGTGCTGGTCGAAAGGCTCTTCCAGGCGGCGGAGCGCACCGGGGCCCGGGCCGTGGCCGTGACCGGCGGCGTGGCGGCCAACGGCGCGCTGCGGGAGGCCGTGGCTGCCGAGGCGGAGCGGCGGGGCCTGGAGGCGGTGCTGCCGCCGCCGGCGCTGTGCACGGACAACGGCGCGATGATCGCCGCGGCGGGGCACTTCCGGCTCCTGGAGGCGGGGCCGTCGCCGGTGGGGCTGGGGGTGGACCCGTCGGCCCAGATCGGGCGGGGAGGTTGATGGACGGTGCAGTTCTACCTTGACACCGCCAGCGTGGCGGAGATCAAGGAGGCCGCCAGCTGGGGGATCCTGGCCGGGGTCACCACCAATCCGACCCTGGTCTCCCGGGAGGGCAGGCCCTTCCTGCGGATCCTGGAGGAGATCTGCGAGATCGTCAAAGGCCCCGTCAGCGCCGAGGTGGTGGGGCAAGACGCGGAGACCATGGTCAAGGAGGCCCGGGAGCTCTCCCGGGTCGCGCCCAACATCGTGGTCAAGATCCCCATCACCGTCGAGGGCCTCAAGGCCGTCAGCCGGGTCTCCCGGGAAGGCATCCGCACCAACGTGACGCTGGTCTTCACCCCCATGCAGGCGCTCCTGGCCGCCCGGGCCGGGGCCACCTACGTCAGCCCCTTCGTGGGCCGGCTGGACGACATCGGCCACACCGGCCTCGACGTGGTGCGCGACACGGTGGAGATCTTCGACCAGTACGGCATCGAGACCCAGGTCATCGCCGCCAGCATCCGCCACCCCCTCCACGTGCTGGAGGCGGCCCGGGCCGGTGCCCACATCGCCACCATGCCGTTCACGGTGCTCAAGGCCCTGGTGCTGCACCCCCTGACGGACCGGGGCCTGGAGCGCTTCCTGGCCGACTGGGCCAAGGTGCCCAAGGGCGACAGGGCAGGCGGCGCGTGAGGCGCCGCCGGCGGGGCGCATGGCGAGCCGCCCTGCCTCCGCAGACTAAGGGCTGGCCGCCGCCGTCGGGCCGCTCTGCCGGGAGTCCGGGCAGAGCGGCCGGCTTTTTGGGCGGCTCCACTGCCACCACGCGGCAGCGTCTGCGGAGGGCGAAGCGTGCAGAGCGTCAGGGCCGTCATCATGGCGGGAGGCCAGGGCAGCCGCCTGCGCCCGCTCACCTGCGACCGACCCAAGCCGATGGTGCCCGTCCTGGGCGTCCCCCTCATGGGCCACATCCTGCGCCTGCTGGCCGGGGCCGGCATCGGGGAGGCCGTCGCCACGCTGCACCTGATGCCCGAGCAGGTGATGGACGGCCTGGGCGACGGCTCGGCGTGGGGGGTGCGGCTGCAGCACCTGGTGGAGGAGCGTCCTCTGGGCACCGCGGGCAGCGTGGCCCGGGCCCGGGCGCTGCTGGACGGCACCGCCGTCGTCATCAGCGGCGACGCGCTGACGGACGTGGATCTGGGCAGGGTGCTGGCCTTCCACCGGGAGCGGGGCGCGGCCTGCACCCTGGTGCTGCGGCAGGTGGGCGACCCGTCGGAGTACGGCATCGTCATCACGGAGCCCGACGGGCGCATCACCCGCTTCCTGGAGAAGCCGGGGCGGGGGCAGGTCTTCTCCGACCAGGCCAACACCGGCATCTACGTGCTGGAGCCCGAGGTGCTGGAGCGGGTGCCGGAGGGCCGGCCCTTCGACTTCAGCCGGGAGCTCTTCCCCCTGCTGCTGGAAGCGGGGGTGCCCCTCTACGGCTGCCCGGTGGAGGCCTACTGGTCCGACATCGGCACGCCGGAGCAGTACCGGCAGGCGCACCTGGACGCGCTGGCGGGCCGGGTGCGGCTGCCCGAGGCGGCCCGCGCCCCCGGGCGCTGGGCCGAGCCGGGCATCTGGGTGGGCGAGGGAGCCAGGGTGGCGCCGGAGGCGCGGCTGCTGGCGCCCTGCTGGGTGGGCCCGGGGTGCGAGATCGAGGCGGGGGCCGAGGTGGGACCCTTCGCGGCCCTGGGGCGGGGCTGCTGGGTGGGGCCGGGGGCCAGCGTGCGCCACAGCGTGCTGTGGGAGGCGTGCCGGGTGGGGCCGGGGGCGGAGCTGCGGGGAGCGGTGCTGGCGGAGGCGGTCACGGTCGGACGCGGCGCCCGCCTCTACGAGGGCGCCGTGGTGGGCCGGCGGGCCCGGGTGGGCCAGGCGGCGGTGGTGGCGCCGGGCGTGCGGATCTGGCCCGAGAAGGTGGTGGACGCCCACGGCTACGTCAGCCGCCCCCTGGTCTGGGCGGGCACCCCCTCCCGGGTGGCGGTGGGGCCCCGGGGGCTCGCGGGCGAGGCGGGCACGGAGCTGACCCCGGAGCTGGCGGCGGCAGCGGCCGGGGCCTTCGCCGCGACCCTGCCGCCCGGCTCGGCCCTGGTGGTGGCCCATGCCGGCGGGCGCGCCGCCCGGGCGCTGGCCATGGCCGCGGCGGCCGGGGCGGCTTCGGCCGGGGCGGCGGTGCGGTGGCTGGGCGAGGCGGCCGCGGGCGAGGCGCGCCAGGCCTGCCGCCATGCGGGAGCCCGGCCGCCGGTGGCCGGGGGGATCTACGTGCACCCCGACGGCGCCGACGGCGGCGTGCGCCTGCGGCTGTGGAACGGGCGGGGAGCGGACCTGCCGGCGGCCCGGGCCCGGGAGGTGGACGGGGCGCTGCGGCGCGACGAGTGGCGGCGGGTGGGCGAGGCAGCCTTCGGCGCCGTGGAGCCCGACGAGGCCCTGCTTCGAGACGCCCGGGAGGCGTACCTGACCGCCCTGGCCGACCGGGTGCGGCTCCTGGCGGGGCGGCTGGCGGCGGCGACGGGGGACGCCGGCACCGGGGCGGGCGGCGGCGGGGCGGGCCCGGCGGGGCAGCGCGGCGGCGAGCGGGCCGCCGGGGAGGCAGGCTGCCGGGTGGGGGTGCTGGGCGCCCGGGAGTCGCCGGCGGCGCGCCTGGTCGTGCGGGCCCTGCGGGTGTGCGGCTTCGTGCCCGTGAGGGTGGCGGCCGACAGGCCGCCGGCCGAGGCGGCGGAGCCAGACGGGCCGCCCGTCAGGCTGTGGGTGCGCCAGGATGCGGCGGGTGAGCGCCTGGAGGCGTGGGACCGGCGGGGCCTCCCGGTGCCCGAGGCCGCCCTGCACGCCGTGGCCGCGCTGGGCACGCCCCAGGACGGGGCCGTGCGCCTGCCGGCCGACGCCAGCGACCTGGCGGCCCAGCTGGCCCGCCAGGCCGGGCTGGCGGTCGTCTGGGACGACCGCGGCGCCGAGCCCGGCGACGCGGTGGCGCTGGCCTGCCTGGCGGCCGCGGCGGCGGCCGCCCCCGGCGGGCTGGACGCGCTGGCCCGGGATGGGCCGGTGCCGGCCCGGCTGCAGCTGGCGGTGCCCGTCGCGTGGGAGCGGGTGGGGCAGGCCATGCGGGCCCTGGCCCAGCGCGCGGGGGCGCCCGCGCAGCCCGCCGCGGAGGGCTTCAAGGTGCGCCACGAGACGGGCTGGGCCCTGGTGCAGCCGGACCCGGACCGGCCGCTGGTTCGCTTGCAGGTGGAGGCGGCCACCCTGGACGACGCCCGGGACCTGCTGCAGCGCTACGCCGACTACGTCCGCGCCGCGGCCCGGGGCCCGGACCCTCCGCCCGGGCCAGGCCCGTGAGCCCGGCCCGGGCCCGTGAGGCCGGCGGGGGAGGGCGGCGCAGCGGCGGCAGGGACGGGCCGAGCCCCGGGCGAAATCGCGGGGCATGACCCACGGTTGCACGCCTGGAGGCAGTGGCCCGGGGGCAGCGGCGGGCCGCGGCGGCCGGGCGCGGGCTGCCGGGCTGGCGGCGGCGCTGGCCCTGGCCGTCTCGGCCGCAGGCGCCCTGCCCGCGCGGCCCGTGCTCGCCCGGGGCTGGGAGCGGATCGCCACGCAGCTGGCTCCGGCTCCCTCCGTGCTGGAGCTGGCCGCCGCCGACCTGGACGGCGACGGTACCTGGGAGCTGGCCCTGGCGGGGCGCGACTACGAGCGCCAGCAGGACCGCCTGTACGTCATGGGCTGGGGCGGGCCGGCCGCCTCGCCCCTGCGGGTCCTCGCGGCCAGCGACCCCTTCGTGGAGCCCCTGAGCCACGTGGCCCTGGCCACGGGCCCCTTCACCCGTGAAGACGGCCCCGAGATCCTGGTGGCCACCAACAGCCGGCTGATGGTCTGGCGCTGGGAGGGAGGCCGGCTCCAGCCGGCCTGGGAGGGGCAGTACTCGGCCCGGGTGGCGCAGGTGGCGGCAGTGCACCTGCCGGGCGCCCCGGCCGCCGTGGCCATCGCCCACGTGGTCACCGAACCCCGCTGGCAGCACCGGCTGCACGTCTGGCAGTGGGACGGCCGCTCCCTGGAGCCGGTGGCGGGGCCCTTCGACATCGGGCCCGTGCGGGCCATGGCCTCGGGCGACGTGCTGGGCGACGGCCAGAGCGAGCTGGTGCTGGAGGTGGGCCAGGGCAACGACCCCGGCCAGGTGGAGATCTGGCGCTGGCTGGGCGACTCGTTCGTGGCGGCCGGTTCGGCCCGGCTGCGGGACGCCCCCGTCTTCGGGCTGGGGGCGGGCCCGGTGCCCGAGGTGGAGCCGGGCGTGGACCTGATCGTGGCGGCCGACGACCGGGGCCGGGTCGCGACCTACCGGTGGGACGGGCAGGGCTTCACCCGCGTCGGTGACGTGCTGACCCTCGGGTGGGGGCTGGTGGCGTCCGCGGTGGGGGACCTGGACGGCGACGGCCGCACCGAGGCCGTGGTGGCCGAATACCCCAACCTGCTGCACGTGCTGCGGTGGCAGCCCTGACGGCGGCGGGCCGGGGAGAGAGGGCGGGGTGCGGGTGTCGGATCCGACGCTGGTCATCGAGGGCGGCACGCTGGTGGAGCCCTTCGAGCCGCCCGTGGCGGACGGGGCCGTGCTCATCGAGGGCGGGGAGGTGGCCTTCAGCGGCCCGCGCCGGGAGCTGCCGGCCCGGGCCCGGGGCCTGCCCCGGCTGGACGCGGCCGGCGGCTACATCGTCCCCGGCTTCGTGGACATCCACGTGCACGGCGGCGGCGGCGCCGACACCATGGACGCCTCGCCCGACGGGCTGCGGGCCATGACCCGGGCCCACGCCTCGGCCGGCACCACGGCCCTGCTGTGCACCACGGTGACGGCGCCGCAGGAGGCGCTGCTGGCCGCCGAGCGGGCCGTGGTGGAGGCCGCCCGCCGGCAGCGGGCCTGGTGGGCGTCGGGTGGGCCGGGTGGCGACGGCGAGGCCTGGGGCGCCCGCATCGCCGGCATCCACCTGGAGGGCCCCTACCTCAACCCCGAGCGCAAGGGCGCCCAGAACCCCGACTACATGCGCGACCCCCGCCTCGACGAGCTGCAGGCGCTGCTGGACGCCTCGCGCCTGGACGGGCAGCCCCTCCTGCGCCTGATGACCATCGCCCCGGAGCGGGAGGGAGCCCTGGAGGCCATCCGGTGGCTGGTGGGCCGCGGCGTGGCCGTGGCCCTGGGCCACTCCGCCGTCGACGGCGAGCGCCTGGAGGCGGCCATCCGGGCCGGAGCCACCCAGGTGACGCACCTCTTCAACGGCATGCCGCCCTTCCACCACCGCACGCCGGGGCTGGCGGGGGCCGCGCTGGCCGACGACCGGCTGGTGGCGCAGCTCATCGCTGACGGCGTCCACATCCACCCCACGGCCCTCAAGGTGGCCTACCGGGCCCGGGGCGCCCGGGGGCTGGCCCTGGTCACCGACGCCCTGGCGCCCATGGGGCTGGGCGAGGGCCGCTTCCGGCTGGGGGAGTACGAGGTGGAGGTGCGGGGCGGCGCCTGCCGCATGCTGGACGGCACCCTGGCCGGCAGCATCCAGGGGCTGGGAGATCTGGTGCGGCGCATGGCCACCGAGGTGGGCGCGCCGCTGCCCGACGCGGTGGCCATGGCGAGCCGGGTGCCGGCCGACGCGGTGGGGCTGGGCGGCCGGGCCGGCACCCTGAGGCCCGGCGCCTGGGGCGACGCCGTGGTGCTGGACCCCCGCAGCCTGCAGGTGCGGGCCACGGTGGTGGGGGGCCGGGTGGTCTTCCGCGCCTGATGTAAGATAGAGGCGCCGCCGGGGTGAAGCCGGCCGGCGGGCGGGAGATGGGCGCATGGATTCGGCGGCGCAGGAGAAGGCCCCCCAGGGCGAGGGGCGCCCGCGGCCCATCTTCGTCATCGTGACGGGGCTGTCGGGCGCGGGCAAGACCGAGGCGATGCGGGCGCTGGAAGACCTGGGCTTCTTCTGCGTCGACAACCTGCCGCCCGCCCTCATCCCCACCTTCGCGGCCCTCTGCCAGCAGTCGGGGCGCATCGACAAGGCGGCCCTGGTCAGCGACGCCCGGGGCGGCGAGTTCTTCCACGACCTCTTCCAGGCCCTGCGGCAGCTGGAGGAGCAGGGCATCTGGTACCGGATCCTGTTCCTGGAGGCCTCCGACGAGGCACTGGTGCGCCGCTTCAAGGAGACCCGGCGCCGCCACCCCCTGGCCCCCGAGGGCAGCATCCTGGAGGGGATCCGCGCGGAGCGGCAGCTGCTGGAGCCCCTGCGGGGCCGGGCCCACTTCATCATCGACACCACCGCGCTCTCGCCCCGCCAGCTGCGGGAGCAGGTGGCGCGCCAGGCCCGCCAGCTGAGCCCCACCCGGGGGCTGTCGGTGACGGTGGTCTCCTTCGGCTACGCCCGGGGCATCCCCATCGACGCCGACCTCATCTTCGACGTGCGCTTCCTGCCCAACCCCCACTACGTGCCGGCCCTGCAGCCGCTGACGGGCAACGACCCGGCCGTGGCCGAGTACGTCTTGCAGTGGCCCCTCACCCAGGCCTTCATGGAGCGGCTGTACGGGCTCGTGGACTTCCTGCTGCCGCAGTTCGTCAGCGAGGGCAAGCAGCACCTGCTCATCGGCATCGGCTGCACCGGCGGCCAGCACCGCAGCGTGGCCGTGGCCAACGAGCTGGCCGCCCACCTGCGGCGGCTGGGCTACGACGCGGTGGTGGAGCACCGCGACGTGGGGCGGCGGCTCCCCGAGGAACCGGCGGAGCCTGAAGCGGGCCCCGGCCCCGGCGGGGGCGGGCCCTCGTGAGGGCGACGCCGGGCGCGGCGCAGCCCTCGCCCCCGCGCCAGAGCCTGGCGAGCGCCACTTGGCGCGGCCGGGCCGGTCGGCAGCTGCCGGCGCTGGTGCGGAGCCTGCTGCCGGGCACGGGGCTGAAGCGCTGGGGGCTGCTGGCGCTGGCCGGGGTGATGGCCGGCGCCGTCGGCGGGGGGCTGTGGGCGCAGGGATACGCCTCGTGGGGGCTGGGCGCGGTGGGGGCGGGGCTGGCCGCCTCGGTGGTGGCGGTGCGGCGCGCGGTGGCGGCCGTGGCGGGCACCCTGGCGCCCCACCCCACCCGACCGCTGCTGGACGTGATGCGGGAGCGCCGCATCCGGGAGCGGGGGCCCAGGGCCGTGGCGCTGGGCGGCGGCACGGGGCTTTCCACGCTGCTTCGGGGCATGAAGTTTCACAGCGACCACCTGACCGCGGTGGTGACCGTGGCCGACGACGGCGGCAGCTCGGGGCGGCTGCGGGAGGAGATGGGGATCCTGCCGCCGGGCGACGTCCGCAACACCCTGGTGGCCATGGCCGACACCGAGCCCCTCCTGGAGCGGCTGTTCCAGTACCGGTTCACCCGGGGCGAGGGGCTGTCGGGGCACACCTTCGGCAACCTCTTCATCGCCGCCATGTCGGAGATCACCGGCGACTTCCAGGAGGCCATCCGGCAGTTCAGCCGGGTGCTGGCGGTGCGGGGGCAGGTGCTGCCCTCGACCCTGCAATCGGTGCAGCTGCGGGCGGAGTTCGCCGACGGCACCTCGGTGACGGGGGAGAGTGCCATCCCCCGCCAGCGCAAGCCCATCCGGCGCATCGCCCTGGTGCCGCCCGACGCGCGCGCCGTGCCCGAGGCCCTGGAGGCCATCCTGTCGGCCGACATCGTGGTGCTGGGCCCGGGCAGCCTCTACACCAGCGTCATCCCCAACCTGCTGGTGCAGGACGTGGCCGCCGCGGTGCGGGCGACGCCGGCCCTGCGGGTCTACGTCTGCAACGTCATGACCCAGCCGGGCGAGACCGACGGCTACGCGGCGTCGGACCACGTGCGGGCCCTGCTGGAGCACGGGGGCGGGCCCGGCCTCATCGACTGCGTGCTGGTCAACACCGCTCAGGTGCCCGAGGCGCTGCTGCAGCGCTACATGGCCGAGGGGGCGCGGCCCGTGGAGGCCGACATCGAGAAGCTGCTGGCCATGGGCCTGGTGGTGGTCAGCGGGCCGCTGGTCTCCCTGACCCACGTGGTGCGCCACGACGCCGTGCGGCTGGCCGAGGCGGTGACGGCCCTGGCCGCGCTCGGCCGGGACCTGGGGCCGCCGGGCACCCACCTCTCCCTGGACCAGGTGCTGGCCCGCGCCCAGCACCCGCGGCGCAGCCCGGCCCGGCGGCGCCACGGGGCTGCGCTGTGACGGCAGGCAGGAATTGGACGGGTATCCGGCGTACAGCCTCGATGGATGACGCCGGGGGGCGACGGCCGGGCACGCACGCGGTCAAGCGGACGCCGGCCGTTTTGCGTGCCGTTATCGGGACAGTTCCGGTCCCCCTTTGGCGGCAAACGTCCCTGCCGCGGCCGCGCGGGCCGGCGTACGCTATACCGGGGAAGGCCTGGAGGGATGGGACAGCCACTTTCCGTCATCCTCAAGGTGGCGCCGGAGCTGTCAGAGGTCATCGAGCGCCGCTACATCGTGCTGCGCAACGTGGCCTTCCTTCAGCCCGTGGGGCGGCGGGGGCTGGCGGCCCGGCTCCACTGGCCGGAGCGCATGGTGCGCAACGAGGTGGAGTTCCTGCGCCAGCAGGGCTTCCTGGACCTGGCCCCCGACGGCATGCGGGTCAGCGAGGCGGGGCAGCGGCTGCTCAACGACCTCAAGGAGCTGGTGCGGGAGCTGCGCGGCCTGGCCGACGTGGAGCAGCGCCTGGCCCGGCGGCTGGGGCTTCAGCGGGTCATCGTGGTGCCGGGCGATGCCGACGTCGACGACACGGCCAAGAAGGAGATCGCGCGGGCCACGGCCCGGTTCCTCAAGGAGGTGCTGCGGGAGGGCCAGGTGCTGGCGGTGACCGGCGGCAGCACCCTGGCGGAGGTGGCCCTGAGCCTCCCCGAGGAGAGCGTGCCGCTGGGCATCACCGTGGTGCCGGGGCGAGGCGGGCTGGGCGAGGAGGTGCAGCTGCAGGCCAACACCATCGCCGCCGAGATCGCCCGGCGCCTGCGGGCAAACTACCGACTGCTGCACGTGCCCGACGACCTGCCCGAGGAGGCGGTGGAGACCGTGGCCTCCCAGCCCCAGGTGCGGGAGATCCTCGAGCTGATCCGGCGGGCCGACATCGTCCTGCACGGCGTCGGCACGGCCGAGGAGATGGCCCGCCGCCGGCGCCTGGAGCCGGCCGAGATTGCCCGGCTGCGGGAGCTGGGCGCCGTGGGCGAGGCCTTCGGCTACTACTTCAACCGGCAGGGCCGGCCCGTCTACCAGACCGCCAGCTTCGGGCTGCGGGTGGAGGACCTGGCCAACTGCGGCCAGGTGGTGGTGGTCGGCGGCGGGCGCAGCAAGGCGGAGGCCGCGCTGGCGGTCATCTCCACCGGCTACCAGGACGTGCTCATCACCGACGAGGGGCTCGCGTGGCGGGTGCTGGAGCTGACCGAGGGCGCGCGGTCCGAGGAGATGGCGGCGGCCGCCAGCGGCTCCCGCTAGAGGCCGCCGGGGGAGATTCCACACCACGGAAGGAGCGGTGGACATGGCCATTCGGGTGGGAGTCAACGGGTTCGGGCGCATCGGGCGGCAGATCGTGCGGGCCGCCATCCACGACCCGGACCTGGAGTTCGTCGCGGTCAACGACATCACCGACGCCCCGACCCTGGCGCACCTGTTCAAGCACGACTCGGTGCACGGCTCCTTCAAGGGCGAGGTCCGAGTCGACGGCGACAGCATCGTCATCGACGGCCGCCGGATCAAGGTGCTGGCGGTCAAGAACCCGGCCGAGCTGCCCTGGAAGGACCTCGGGGTGGAGTACGTCCTGGAGTCCACGGGCCTCTTCCGGGACCGGGAGAAGGCGTCGGCCCACCTCAAGGCGGGGGCCCGCAAGGTCATCATCACCGCGCCGGCCAAGGGCGAGGACATCACCATCGTGCTGGGCGTCAACCACGAGCGCTACGATCCGGCCCAGCACCACCTGGTCTCCAACGCCTCCTGCACCACCAACTGCCTGGCGCCCGTGGCCAAGGTGATCGACGACCACTTCGGCATCGTCCGGGGCACCATGACCACCGTGCACAGCTTCACCAACGACCAGCGGGTGCTGGACCTGCCCCACAAGGACCTGCGCCGGGCCCGGGCGGCCTCCCTCAACATCATCCCCACCACCACGGGCGCCGCGCAGGCGGTGGGGCTGGTGCTGCCGCACCTCAAGGGGAAGCTGGACGGCTACGCGCTGCGGGTGCCGACGCCCGACGTCTCCATCCTGGACCTGGTGGCCGTGGTCAACCGGCCCACGACGGTGGAGGAGGTCAACCGGGCGCTGAAGGAGGCGGCGGCCGGCCCCCTCAAGGGCATCCTGCGCTACAGCGAGGAGCCGCTGGTCTCCAGCGACCTCATCGGCGACCCCCACTCCGCCATCGTCGACGCCGAGCTGACCATGGTCATCGAGGGCACCTTCGTCAAGGTGGTGGCCTGGTACGACAACGAGTGGGCCTACTCGGTGCGGTGCGTGGAGCTGCTGAAGTACATGGCCAGGAAGGACGGGCGCCTGTAGAGGCGCCCGTCGGCTGTTGACGGGGTAAGCGCGACCATTCCCATCGCGGCGTCCGCCGCCTGCCCCCCGCGGGGCCGGGGCTTCTCCGCGGTCGCCGGCGGCCGACCCACGGAAGGGCGGGAGGCCACATGACCTCGTACCGCAAGAAGAGCGTGGAGGATATCGACGTCCAGGGCAAGCGGGTGCTGGTGCGGGTCGACTTCAACGTCCCCATGGACGAGCAGGGCCGGATCACCGACGACAAGCGGATCCGGGCCAGCCTGCCCACCATCCAGTACCTGCTGCGCCACGGCGCCCGGGTCATCCTCATGTCGCACCTGGGGCGGCCCAAGGGCAAGCCCGAGCCCCGCTACAGCCTCAAGCCCGTGGCCCACCGGCTGGAGGAGCTCCTGAGCGTGCCGGTGCGCATGCTGCCCGACTGCGTGGGCGACGAGGTGGAGCAGGCGGTGGCGAGCCTGCCGCCGGGCCACGTGGCCCTGCTGGAGAACCTGCGCTTCCACCCCGAGGAGGAGAAGAACGACCCCGACTTCGCCCGGCGCCTGGCCCGGCTGGGGGACGTCTACGTCAACGACGCGTTCGGCTCGGCGCACCGGGCCCACGCCTCCACCGAGGGCGTCGCCCACTACCTGCCGGCCGTGGCGGGCTTCCTGATGCTCAAGGAGATCGAGACCATGGGCCGGGCCCTGGCCGAGCCCGAGCGGCCCTTCGTGGCCATCCTGGGCGGCGCCAAGGTCTCCGACAAGATCGGGGTCATCCGCAACCTGATGAACCGGGTCGACGCCCTGCTCATCGGCGGCGGCATGGCCTACACCTTCCTCAAGGCCCGGGGCTACGAGATCGGCGACTCCCTGCTGGACGCGGAGCACGTGGACCTGGCGCGGGAGCTGATGCAGGAGGCGGAGCGGCGCGGGGTGCGGCTGGTGCTGCCCGAGGACGTGGTGGTGGCCAGGGAGTTCAAGGCGGACGCGCCCCACCAGGTGGTGCCGGCGTCGGCCATCCCCGCCGGCTGGCAGGGCCTCGACATCGGCCCCCGCACCCGGGAGCGCTTCGCCCAGGAGGTGGCCCGGGCCCGCACCGTCATCTGGAACGGGCC
>DATCKV010000145.1:0-2861 GCA_036564285.1 Limnochordales bacterium | reverse complement strand
TCCTCGAAGGCGGGCGGCATGGGGTCGCCGAAGAGCACCACCGACGGCTTGAGGGCGCCGCCGCAGGCGCAGTAAGGCCCCTGCTCCCGGTGTTGCAGCCTGGCCACCAGCTCGGGCAGCGGGAAGAGCCGCCCGCAACGGGTGCACCGGGCCGTGCGGACGTGGCCGTGCACCTCCAGCACCCGCCGGCTGCCGGCCGCGGTGTGGAGCCCGTCGATGTTTTGGGTGATGACGGCCCGCACCATTCCCCGCCGCTCCAGCTCCGCCAGCACCCGGTGCGATACGTTGGGACGGGCCTGAAGCAGCGGCGGCAGCCACGTCTCGATGGCCAGGCGGTAGAAGGCCTCCGGGTCCCGCCAGAAGGCCTCGGCCGACATGGCCTCCATGGGGTCCACCCGCTCCCACAGCCCCACCCCCGGGCTGCGGAAGTCGGGGATGCCGCTGTCGGTGGAGATGCCGGCCCCGGTCAGCACCACGCAGTAGCGAGCCTGCAACAGGGCATCCATGAGGCGGTCGACGGCCGCCTCGAACGCCGGATCTCTGCTCGCCATGGCCCTCGCCCGCCTGTCGGCGGCGCCGCCCGTCAGAAGTAGCGCCGCTCGATCTTGTGCTTGATGCGGCAGAGCGCGTTGTCGATGGACTTGGTGTGGGTGTTGAGCCGCTCCGCCATCTCCTTGTAAGACAGGCCGTTGACGTAGAGCCGGAAGACCTTGTACTCGAAGTCGCTCAACACCTGTTTGACGTACTGCTGCGTCTGGGTCAAGATCTCCCGGTCGATGACCAGCGTCTCCGGATCGTCGACCCGCTGGTTGGGCAGCACCTCCAGCAGGGTCCGGTCGCCGTCCATGTCGTAGACCGGGCGGTGCAGCGACGTGTACTGGTTGATGGGCACGTGCTTCTGGCGGGTGGTGCCCTTGATGGCGCTGATGATGTTGCGGATGATGCACAACCGGGCGAAGGCCCAGAAGGACGAGGCGCCGGGGGTGAAGTCGCGGATGGCCTTGTACAGGCCGATCATGCCCTCCTGCAGCAGGTCGTCGTCTTCGGCTCCCTGAAGGAAGTAGGGGCGGCTCCAGGCGTGCACCAGCTTGCGGTACTTGATGAGCAGGAACTCCAGGGCGTCCTCGTTGCCGGCCTGCGCCAGCTGCACCACTTCCTCGTCGGGCAGCGACGAGAAGTCAGGCCCGCCCGGTCTGGGCCGCCACGTCCAGGACGACGACGAGCCGGCCTTGCCCATGGCCCGCTCCTGACCACCCCTCGAACCCCGCGCCCGAGCCGCGAAGGGCGCTGCCCAGAAGGTATGCGCGCCGCGGGTGACTCGTCCCTGGATCAGGCAGGTTCGACAGGATTAACCACTCTCCTTCTCAATAACCGGGCCGCTCCTGCCCTCCGGCCTTCAGGGAGACGAAAAGCCCCGGAGCCACCTTCGTGGAACTCCGGGGCTGCTACCTCGTCAGCCGGGTACTACCGTCGGATACCATACCCGCTACACGTCACCCCACTTCCACCACATCGGCCGGCTGCGCCTCCTCATCGGTGAGCCGCTGCGGGTGCCGGGTGATCTCGGTGCCCATGACGCCGTCGGCCCCCATCACGCCCCGCCGCATCTCCGTGGCCTCCGTGCTCCTGGCCTTGAAGGCCCGGGTCAGGTAGTGGCAGGCCGCCCACGGGTTGACGGAGTCGCCGCAGGTGAAGACGTCGATGGCCGCGTAGCCCAGCTCGGGCCAGGTGTGGATGGCCAGGTGGGACTCGGAGATGACCACGACGCCGCTGACGCCCTGCGGGCTGAACTTGTGGAACGTGACCTCCCGGATCTCCGCGCCGGCCCTCAGCGCCGCCTCGATCATGATGGCCTGAACCTGCTGCTGGTCGTCCAGGATCGCCGGGTCACACCCGTACGCCTCGCACAGAATGTGACGCCCCAGCGCCTGCGTCATTCCATGTACGACCCCCTTCCGGATGCCACGCCTGCGAGCCGGCCCGGGCGCCGCCCCGCAGGCAATCAAGCCCCATTGTAGCAGACCCCCCCTCCCTGTCAAGCATCGGCAAATTCCGACACCAGCCCCTCCGCCAGCAGTTCGTGCAGCGCCCGCGCCACCCCCAGGGCCACGTGGTGGCGGGAGACGCCCCCCTGCAGGAAGACGTCGTAGGGGGGCCGCACGGGCAGGTCGGCGGAGAGCTCGCTGGAGGAGCCCTGCACGAAGGTCCCCCCGGCCATGACGATGGGGTCGCGGTAGCCCGGCAGCCGCGCCGGCTGGGGCAGCGCCCGCGCGTCCAGGGGCGAGGCCCGCTGGATGCCCCGGACGATGGCCATGGCCGCCTCCAGCCGTCCGGCGCGCACCACCTGCACGGTGTCGCTTCGGGGCTCGAAGGGGCCCGGGCTGACGGGAAAGCCTGCCGAGCCGAACGCGTGGGCGGCCACCATGGCCCCGGCCAGCGCCTCGGCCACCATCCGGGGGGCCAGGAAGAGCCCCATCCAGATCCAGCGGGAGATGCCCAGGGCGGGCCCCACCTCCGCCGCCAGCCCCGGCGCGGTCAGGCGCGCGGCCGCTGCCGCGACCAGCTCGGCCGAGCCGGCCACGTAGCCCCCGCTGGGGGCCAGCGTACCGCCCGGGTTCTTGATGAGGGAGCCCGCCACCAGGTCGGCACCCACGTGGCACGGCTCCCGGGTCTCCACGAACTCGCCGTAGGCATTGTCGACCAGCACCACGCAGCCCGGCCTGCGGTGCGCGACGCGGCAGACCTGCTCGATGGCGTCGAGGCTCAGGGACGGGCGCCAGCTGTACCCCCGGGAGCGCTGGACCAGCACCATGCGGGTGCGGCCGCTCAGGCTCGCCTCCAGGGCCTCCAGGTCCACCTGC
>DATCKV010000144.1:0-9171 GCA_036564285.1 Limnochordales bacterium | reverse complement strand
CCCCGGCCCTTCTGGATGACCGACTCGATGCTGACCCCGTGGCGGCCGAAGACGGCCGCGATGGCCGCCAGCACCCCTGGCCGGTCCGCCACCTGCAGGCGCAGGTAGAAGCGGGCGCTGGCCCGGGCCGGCTCCACCACCCGGGCCGGCCGGGAGGCGGCCCGCACCCCCGCCGCCCGTCCGTCTCGGCCCTCGGCCCCGTTGCGCCCGGCGTGCCGGCGGGCCACATCCATCACGTCGCCCAGCACGGCCGCCGCGGTGGGATCCCCGCCCGCGCCGGGCCCGTAGAACATCAGCTCCCCCGCCGACTCGGTCACCAGCCAGATGGCGTTGTTGACGCCCCGCACCTGGGCCAGGGGGTGGCGCCGGGGCAGCATGGCCGGCCCCACCCACGCCTCGATGGCGTCGCCTTCCAGGCGGGAGAAGGCCAGGAGCTTCACCTCCAGCCCCAGCTCCCCGGCATACTGCACGTCCCGGGCCGTGATGCCCTCCAGCCCCCGCACGTCGATCTGCTCGGGCACCAGCCAGCGGTCGAAGGCCAACGAGGCCAGCACCGCCAGCTTGCATGCCGCGTCGAAGCCCGAGACGTCGGCCGAGGGATCCGCCTCGGCGTAGCCGCGCCGCTGCGCCTCCTGCAGCGCCTCCTCGAAGGCCGCGCCCTGGTCCGTCATCTCCGTCAGGATGAAGTTGGTGGTGCCGTTGACGATACCCCACAGGGCCAGGATGCGGTCCGAAGCCAGCGACTCCTGCACGGGCCGGATGATGGGCACCGCCCCGCCCACGGCCGCCTCGAAGAGCAGCGGCACCCCCTGCCGCCGCGCCAGCTCCAGCAGCTCCGGCCCCCGCCGGGCCATCACCACCTTGTTGGCCGTCACCACCGGCTTGCCCAGCTCCAGGGCCCGACGGATGGCCGAGGCCGCCGGCTCCTCGCCGCCCATCACCTCCACCAGGAGGTCCACGTCGGGCTGCTCCACCACCTCCAGGGGGGAGCGGTGGACGGCCACGCCGTCGAGGGCCACCGGTCGCGGCTTGGCGGGGTCCCGCACCGCGACCCGCCGCAGCACGATGGGCCGGCCCGTACGGGCGGCGATGTCGTCGGCCCGCCGCGCCAGCGCGCGGGCCACAGCCTGTCCGACCGTGCCGAACCCCAGCATGCCGAGCCGGATGGGCTGCTCCGATGCTGCCACGTCTCGGGAGGGCCTCCTCGCTGCTCCCAGGGGCTGCCCGGCCTGCCGCCAGGGCCACCGCCGCCGGCCGGGCACTTTTTGGCAGCCATTATAGATCGGGCAGCCGACAAAGAACAGGGCGCCGCGTGACCCCCGCACGCGGCGCCCTGTGAAAGGACGACCCCGAAGGGAGGGGCGCGCTACCGGGCGACGGCGTCCTTGAGGGCCTTGCCTGCCTTGAAGGCGGGCACGACCCGGGCCCCGATCTGGATCTCCCGCCCGGTCTGCGGGTTGCGGCCCTTGCGGGCGGCCCGCTTGCGCACCTCGAAGCTGCCGAAGCCCACCAGCTGGACCCGCTGGCCCTGCGCGAGCGCCTCGGTGATGGCCTCGAAGACGGCGTCCAGCGCGCGGCCGGAGTCCTTCTTGGTAAGCCCGGTCTTGTTGGCGATCTTGTCGACCAGCTCGGCCTTCGTCAAGGATGCTCAACCCCTTTCGCCCTTCTCGCCAGGCCCGTCGGGGCCTTCCCGCGTTGGCTCGTGATTGCGCCGCCGGACACGCCCTATCTTGCCCTCGCATCTGGCGGGGTATGCGGCGCGCCCGCCGGGCCGCACCCCACGGGCCTTCGCGGGCTGGAAATTGCTCCGGCGCGCTGTTTCGCTGTTCGCCGCCATCCTCCTGCCGAAGGCCGCCGCTGCTCGGCAAAATCCCCCTTACAAAATGATGCAGATCAGGCCGCCGCTTCCTTCGTTGATGATGCGGGTCAGGGTCTCCTGGAGCTTCTGCTGGGCGTTCTCGGGCAGGCGGTGCAGCTTGCTCTGGATCCCCTCCCGCACCAGCTCCTGCAGGGAGCGGCCGAGGAACTCCGACTGCCACAGCTTCTCGGGGTTCTCCTCGAAGAGGCTCGACAGGTACCGGGCGAACTCCTCGCCCTGGCGCTCCGTCCCCACGAAGGGGGTCACCTCGGTGGTGACGTCGGCCCGGACCATGTGGATGGTGGGGGCGCTGGCCTTGAGCCGCACCCCGAAGCGGTTGCCCTGCCGGATCAGCTCCGGCTGCTGGAAGCTGATCTCCTCCTTGCGGGGCGTGACGACCCCGTAGCCCGTGGCGCGCACCTGGGCCAGGGCCTCGCTGAGGTAGTCGAACTCCTCCTTGGCCCGGACCAGCTCCTGCAGCAGCCGCACCAGGTCCGCCTCGCTCTCCACCTGGGTGCCGGCGATCTCGTTGAGCACCCGGTAGAACAGCGACGGCGGGGTGCGCAGGTCGGCGGTGGCGCAGCCCGTGCCCAGGTCCATCTCGGCCAGGGCGACCGACTCCACCAGCTCGTGGCGGGAGAGGGCCTCCACGGCCCGCTGCACGTCCCGCACCCGGCGCACCTCCTGCAGGTGCTCCTGCACCGCCTCCACCAGCCGGCGCCGCACCCAGTGGTCGTCGGGCAGCTCCTCCACCCAGCGCGGGAGCATCACCCCCACCTCCCGCACCGGGAACTCCCACAGGAGCTCCTGCAGGATGCCCAGCAGTTCGTCGTGCTGCAGGTGCAGCGCATCCACGGGCAGCACCGGCACGCCGTAGCGTTCGGCCAGCTCCCGGGCCAGCCGCTGGGTCGCGGCGTCGTGGGGGTGGGTGGAGTTGAGCAGCACCAGGTAGGGCTTGCCCAGCTCCCGCAGCTCGGCCACCACCCGCTCCTCGGCCGGCAGGTACGCCTCCCGGGGGAGGTCGGTGATGGAGCCGTCGGTCACCACCACCAGGCCGATGGTGGCGTGCTCGGTGATGACCCGCCGGGTGCCCATCTCCGCCGCCTGCTCGAAGGGGATCTCCTCCTCGAACCACGGCGTGCGCACCATGCGGGGCCGGCCCTCCTCCTCGTAGCCCAGGGCGCCCCGGACGGTGTAGCCGACGCAGTCCACCACCCGCACCTTGACCCGGATGGGCTCCTGCAGCACCACCTCCACCGGCTCGTCGGGCACGAACTCGGGCTGGGTGGTCATGATGGTGCGGCCGGCGCCGCTCTGGGGGAGCTGGTCCCGGGTGCGGGCCTGCTGGTCGGGGTCGTGGATGGCCGGCAGCACCAGGAGTTCCATGAACCGCCGGATGAAGGTGGACTTGCCGGTGCGGACGGGGCCGACCACCCCCACGTAGATGCACCCGCCCGTGCGCTCGGCCATGTCCCGGAAGACGTCGAAGCGCTCCACGGCAGTCGCACGCCCCTCTGCACCCGAGCGGCCCGCGACCCCCCACGGCCGGGCGCGCCGCTCGGACGGCTGCTACATGCTATGGGTCAGGCCCCCGGAGTATGACCCCGAGGGGCTCCCCTGCACCCACAGCACGGGCGTGCCGGTCAGGTCGAAGCGGCTGCGCAGGTGGCGCTCCAGGTAGCGCAGGTACGTCGAGGGGAGCCGGCCCCCACCCCGCACGATCAGCTGCAGGGTCGGCGGCGGGTCGGGCAGCTGGCGTACCCCCACGATGCGCAGGCCCCGGCGGCCGCCGCCCGGCGGGGCGTGCTGGGTCTGGGCCTGGTCGATGGCCGACCGCAGGGCCTGGGGGTCCAGGCGCTGGCGGCGCCGGTCCGAGGCGGCCAGGGCCCCCTCCAGGAGAGCCTCCACGTTCCACCCCTTCAGGGCCGAGATGAAGTAGACGGGCGCCCAGTAGAGGCGCGCGGCCGCCTGCTGCACCTGCTGGGCGAAGCGCTCGGGGCGGCGCTGCGCCGCCGCCGGGACCAGGTCCCACTTGTTGACGGCCAGCACCACGCCCCGCCCCAGCGAGGCCGCCCGCCCCGCCAGGCGGGCCTCCTGGAAGGTGACGCCCTCGGCCGCGTCGATGAGCACCACCGCCACGTCGCAGCGCTCCAGGGCCGCCAGGGCGCGGCTGACGGCCAGCTGCTCCAGATCCCGGGTGCCGGGCCTCGCCCTGCGTCGGATGCCCGCCGTGTCCACCAGCACCACGTCGCGCCCCCGCCACGTCAGCGCGACGTCCACGGCATCCCGGGTGGTGCCCGCCTCCTCGTGCACCGCCACCCGCTCGTGTCCCACCAGGGCGTTGACCAGGGAGGACTTGCCCACGTTGGGGCGGCCGACGATGGCGATGCGGGCCGGCGGGGGCCCCTCGAGCTCGCCCTGCGCCGCCCCCCACGGCCCGGCGACCTGGTCGAGGCGCTCCAGCACCCGGTCCAGGAGGTCGCCCACGTTGCGGCCGCTGGCGGCCGAGACGGGCAGGGCCTCCCCCAGCCCCAGCGCCGCGAACTCGTGCACCGCCGCCTCCATCGAGGGCGTGTCCACCTTGTTGGCCACCAGCAGCACCGGCTTGCCCAGGCGGCGCAGCCACCGGGCCAGGCTCTGGTCCCCGGGGAGCAGGCCCTCCCGGGCGTCCACCACGAAGAGCACCAGGGCCGCCTCCTTCAGCGCCGCCTCGGCCTGGCGGAAGACGGCCCCGCCCACGTCGGGGCCGGGCCGCACGTCCAGCAGCCCTCCCGTGTCCACGGCCCAGAAGAGCCGCCCCTTCCAGCGCACGGGCGCGCTCAGCCGGTCCCGGGTGACCCCGGGCTGGGGGTGCACGATGGCCAGCCGGCGACCGGCCAGCCGGTTGAAGAGGGTGGACTTGCCGACGTTGGGCCGCCCGACGATGGCCACCTGAGGGCCGGGGGCCCCCGTCGGGCCCGCAGAGGCCCCGTCGCGTTCCGACACCGCCGCCTCCAGGGAGTCGGGGCCGCTACGCCCCGGGTCGGGGGCTCGCCGCGCCTCCGCCGCAGTGCGCCAGCGTCTCCTGCACCAGGGCGGCGAGCCGGGGGTAGGCCTTCTTCGTCCCCCAGATTACCAGAGGCCTTCCCAGCCTGACCAGCCCCAGGCGCCGGGAGAGGTAGCCGCCCAGGCGCATCCAGACGTTGACGCAGCGCAGGGTGTCCACCAGCACCAGGCCGCTGGGGTCGCCCCCGGCCAGGTGGTAGCCGGCCTGCAGCGCCTGGACGGCCACGGGTCCGTGGGGGCCGTGTCCCATGACGTAGACGGCGTGCCCGTGGACGTCGCGCCCCATGGGCAGCAGGCAGCCCCAGCGGCCCGGGGGCGTGGCATCGAAGTAGGGCACGGTTCGGATGGCCTGCGCCGGCGGCACCCGGTCCCGGGGCAGCAGCCCCACGTGGATGGCTGCCGCCACCGGCGACGAGTGGGCGCCGCCGAAGCAGTGGTAGACGATGGTCACGGGCCTCCCCCCGAGCGCGGACCGGCGGTCAGTGGCGCATGATGATGAGGGTGCCTGGCGCGATCTCGTGGGCGCTGCCCAGGGTCACCCGGCTCAGGTAGAGGGCCATGCGCTCCAGCTCGGCCCGATCCCGGGCGAAGAAGACGGGCGCCCCGGTGCCCCGGTACTCCCGGTCCGTGGTGACCACGGCCAGGATCCACTCGCTGGGCCGCACCCGCACGTCGCCCAGGGACCTCACCCCCTCCCGGGCCCGGAGGGGGCGTCGGTGCGCAGGCGTCGGGGCACCAGGCTGCCCGCCCCGCCCGGCCCCGCGGCGTAGCCCGCCAGCCTGACGCTGCTCTCCAGCACGGGCACCCGGCGGATGGCGTCGGCCACCTCGTCGTAGCCCCCTACCTGGGGGATGATGACCACCACGACCGCGTCCTTCTCCACGTGGCGCCGGGAGATGGGGGCGAACTCGGGCTCGTCGACGTCCATGCGCACCCCCACCCGGGCCACCACGTCGTGCAGGATGGCCTGGCGCTGCCCCGGGCTGGCCAGGGTCGCGGCGGCCGCGCGGTCCCGAGGCTCGATGAGCACCGCCACCGCCTGGCGCAGGTAGACCTCCCGGGCCTGGGCACGGCCCACGTTGACCAGGACGGCCCCCTCCACGGTCAGAAGCGGCCCGTCGAACTCGATGCGGGCCGGCCGCACCCGGGCGATCTGGCCCACGGTGGCACCCCGGGCGCTCCGGCCGATGGTGAGCGCCCCGGCCGCCGCCACCCCTGCACTCAGCGCCGCCCCGGCCGCGGGCGGCGGGCGCAGCAGCACCAGCAGCGAGGTGGCGACCAGGGCCACCAGCATGGCCAGGTAGTTGCGGGCCTCGAAGACCCGGGCGATGCCCTCGATGTAGGCGGCGCCGCGGCGCACCAGCTCCGTCTCCTCCAGGCCGGTGAGGGCCTCCCGCTCGATCTTGCGCACCTCGCGGAACTGGGTGGCCGCCAGCGCCAGGAAGGAGGCGGCCGCGAACTCCCGGGCCATCAGGGCCGGGAAGGCCAGCGCCCCCAGGAAGGAGGCGACGAGGCCCATGGAGAGGTGGATGGCGTAACCCTGCGGGTAGCTCGGGTACTGGCGGTAGTCCACCCGAAGGGTGTAGACCCGCAGGGCCGTGCCGGCCAGGCTCCCCATGACGACGGCCCACACCGTCCCGTCCACGGGCCCGAGCGCCTCCCCCGCCGCCCGAACCCTACGGCCGGCCGCCCTCCCCGCGCCGGCCCGGCCCCAGCGGCACCGCCCGGCGCCACCACCGCGCGATGGCCGACCGCACGGCCCCGACGCCTCCGGCGTTGAGCGCCCAGAAGCCCGCCGCCCCGATGAGGAAGGCCGCCACCAGCACCCCCGCGCTGCGCCAGGCTCCCGCCCCCACCGCCGGGCCCGCGCCGGGCCCGCCCGGGCCGATGATCCGGGCCAGGACGGGGGCGAAGAGCCGAGCCCCTTCCTCCGCCTGCTGGAGGGGGTTGGTGTGCGCCCCGAACTCCAGCAGCAGGGCTCGGGGCATCAGGTCCTGGTTGTAGTCCCCCTGGGCGACCAAGATCCCCTCGATGATGCCGGGCAGCTCCCGGTCCGCCTCCGCCTTGACCTGCCTGGCGAAGGCCAGGTTGGCCTGCATGTTCTGGTTCTGCCGGCCCACCACCAGGCGCACCCGCGTCACCGGCTCGCCCCGGACCCGGGTCTCGTAGACCTGGGGCGGCACCGCGTCGCGGTGGACGTCCAGCAGCAGGGCCGGCCGGTCCCGCATCAGCTGCAGCGCGGTGCGCCGGGAGCGGGTGTAGGCCTGGCCGTCGTGGGGGTTGTGGTTGTTGCGGGAGACCTCCACCCGCACCCCCTGCTGGCGCAGCCCCGCGGCCAGCGCGTCGCCCACCCGGTAGATGTCGCCCCACCACTTGGCCGGCGTGCCGCTGGTGGGCACGTACGACTCGTCGGAGTGGGTGAAGTAGATGGCCACGTCGGTGCGCCCACCTGCAGGCGGCCGCTGAGCCAGGGGGAGCGGCCCCGCCAGGGCGCGGCTGGCCTGGGGCATGGGCTCCAGGCCCGCGTCACGCACCTGGATGCGGTCGCCGTGGGCCCCCGTCACCTCCCAGCGCCGGTTGGAGGCGTCGATGTAGGCGTCGCCGGGCACCAGGCGCCGGGCCGTGTAGGTGAGCACGGAGCCGTCGGGCCGCACCAGGGCGTAGTAGCGCCCCGCATGCTCGACGTAGCCCGCGGCGTCGGGCACCGCCCCGGGCGAGGCGGCCCGGGCCGCCAGCACCGCCCCGGCCAGGGCGGCCGCCGACGCGGCGGCCAGCAGGGCCACGGCCGCCGGCCCGGGCCCACCCGACAGCCGCTCCCGCACCTCGCCCACCACCTCGGCCAGGCCCACGGCCAGCAGCCCGGCCAGCACGATCATGTCGAAGGCGCCGGCGCCTCCGATCATGACCGTGCCCGCCTGGCCCGCACGGGCCACCTGCACCGCGTGCACCAGGTCCGTCAGCAAGAGTCCCAGGCTGCCGGCCACGAAGGAGGCCCGCCGGGAGCGCTGGCCCACCAGGTAGCCCACCACCCCGCCCAGCCCTCCGAAGAGCCAGACGGGGTCCACGAAGTCGGCTCGCCCCGGTTCGAAGTCGGTGACGGAGGCGATGGCCAGCACCGCCGCCGCCGTGATGACCGCGCCCACCAGGGCCCGCACCCGTTCGGCCGCGCTGTCGGCCCGCACCAGCAGGTAGACCACCAGGCCCAGGGGGATCAGGGCCCCACCTACGTTGATGCTGAGGGTGAAGGGCGTCCGCATCAGGGGAATGTCGACGAAGCTGCCGGCGATGATGGCAGCGATGACCAGCAGCGCCTGGGCGTCCGTCAGCCGCAGGCGGTCCAGGGCCCGGTGGGCCAGGCCGAAGAAGACCAGCGCGGCCACCACCACCAGCGCGATGACGCCAGCCGGGAGCGGCATTCCCATCGACTCTCCTTCTCTACCCCAACGTCTCCGCTCCCGGCCGCGCCTATGCCGGTGGGGCCGCGCCAGTCTGTAGAGGGGCCGCCAGGGGCCGCTCCCTCAGGAAGGCCCTGACAGAGCCGGGGGGCCGGCCCTCCGGCCGGCCCCCGACCATCGCCCATTCACGCTCGAGCCCGACCTCAGGCCCGACCCGACGCCTGGCTGCCCGCCCCGTCCGAAGTGGGCTGGGTCGGCCGCTCGGCGGCGCGCTGAGGCCGGCCGCCGTTCTTGAGCACCTCGCCCAGGTTGCCGTACAGCTCCCCGATGGTGACGGTAGGCGCCTCGGCCGAGGCGTGCACCGACGCCTGCTCCTGGCGGCTCTCCCGGCGCGGCGTCGCCTCCCGCAGCGACAGCCCGATGCGCCGGGCCGCCTGGTCCACGCTCAGGATCCGCACCCGCACCTGCTGGCCCGGCGAGACCACCTCCTGGGGCTTGGTGACGTGGTGGTCCGCCAGCTGGGAGATGTGCACCAGGCCCTCGATGCCGTCCTCCAGCCGGACGAAGGCGCCGAAGTCCACCAGGCGGGTCACCTCGCCCTCCACCACGTCGCCCACGTGGTAGCGCTCGTTGACGGTGTCCCACGGGTTGGGCAGCACCTGCTTGAGCCCCAGGGAGATGCGCTCCCGCTCCCGGTCCACGTTGAGCACCATGACCTTGATGGTCTGGCCCTCCTTGAGGACGTCCGAGGGGTGGCGCACCCGGCTCCAGGCCATCTCCGAGATGTGGAGCAGGCCCTCGACGCCGCCGCCCAGGTCGATGAAGGCGCCGAAGTCGGTGAGCCGCCGCACGACGCCCTCCACCACCTGGCCC